>CAYWBU010000033.1:13768-18946 GCA_964456565.1 uncultured Bacteriovoracaceae bacterium
GAGGAGACCCTCGCAGCCGCGGCTGCCCGGCATGAAAAACTTGAGGCCGCCGGTGAAATGATTGATTATATTTCTCTGGTGCCGGATGGTGAGCCGACCCTGGATATCAATCTGGGGCGATTGATCCGCAAGCTGAAGGCGCTGGGATACAAGACGGCCGTGATCACCAATTCATCACTGATCGGCCAGGCGGGGGTGCGTTCCGACCTGGCGGCGGCCGACTGGGTTTCATTGAAGATCGACAGTCTGGATGAAAAGACCTGGCGGCGAACTGATTGCGCCCACAAGGCCCTCGTTCTGGATGAGATCCTGGAGGGTATCCGTGCCTTTGCTGATATTTATAGGGGGTTCCTAGCGACCGAAACCATGCTGGTCAGGGGTGTCAATGACAGCGAAAAGGGTCTGGAAGAGGTAGCCGGATTCATCAGCGGCCTGGATGTGGAACGGGCCTATATCTCAATTCCCACCCGACCACCGGCCAATAAGGATGTTGAAAAGCCCGGGGAAGATGTCCTGGTGAGGGCCTGGCAGCTTTTTGAACAGGCCGGGATCCGGGCGGAACACCTGATTGGCTATGAAGGCTCGGCGTTTTCCTTCACCGGCGACTTTGAAGCCGATTTTCTGGGGATCACCGCGGTTCATCCCATGCGCGCAGATGCCGTGGAGACCTTTTTGGCAAATTTGGGCCGGAGCTGGGCTGATATCGAACAATTGTTAAAGCGTAACCTGGTGGTCAAAAACAGCTATGGCGGCTGGGATTTCTATTCCAGAAAACTGCCCTAACTGCGGCGGCGGGTTGTGCGGGCCTCAATGATGCGCATCTCGCGCCGGGCCTCCTGGTTGTTGGGGTTGATGCGGACGGCCTGCTTGAATTCCTCCATGGCGCGCTTGTCGGCACCCTCCTTGGCAAAGACCCAGCCCAGCACCAGGTGCAGCTGATCGGATTCCCTGAAACGTTTCAGGGCTTCCTTGACGGCCGATTTGATCTCCAGCGAGTTGCCGCGGCCGGTCTTCTGCCATTTCTGGTAAATGGTCTTGATGTAGGCCTCGTTGTAGACCCGGTGATCGGGGCTGATCTTGATGCAGAGTTTCAGCAGGTCGCAGGCCTTCTGGTAGTCTTTCTGTTTGATAGCCTGGGTTGCCTGGACAAAGATCAGTTCGGCCTGCAGTTCGTTGCCTTCGCCCTGGTCTTCGGGGGGGCGGCCTTCGCGAATGCGTTTGATCTCGTTGTAGGCGTCCTGAATCAGGGTAAAGACATTATTGGCCAGTTTTTTGACCTCGGGATCGTCGGCATAGGAATAGGCATCCGGATGGTTGGTCTTGACAAGCTTGATATATGCCCGTTTGAGCCCGCCTTCGGAGATGTTCTTGTCAACGCCCAGGACATCATAGGGATCGGCATCCTTGATTTCATCAAACATCATTTTGAGCCTGTCGATGACGTCCTTGTGGGCGCTCTCCTCGAAGCTGAGCAGGCCGGTGCAGTAGAGCGCCAGCAGGGTACGGGCCTGGGGTTGTTCCAGTGACAGGGTTTCATAGACATTGTGGGCCAGGAGGTCATCAATGCCGCCAGCCACATCGGGCGGCATATGCTCGGTGGTGCGTTTGGGGTTGGCCTCGGCCAGGGGTGTCAGGGCACTGATCACGCTGGAAAATGGAAGATGTTCCATTATGCCGGCGCGGATCAGTTTCTTGAATTCATCTTCGGCCAGCATATGTTTTTTGCTGATACCATCTTTTTCGATACGCTGGATCTGACCCGAACCCCAGCTGAAGATGTCCAGGAAACGTTTTTCGAGCTGTTCGCGCAGGGCCTGTTCGATCTCATCCTCAGTCACAACTTCCATTTCCAGCAGGACTTCCCCCTGTCTGCGGCGTTCGATCTGGGCCTTCCTGAGTGCCGTTGTGTTCTGCTCGGCAGTGATATTGCCGCGTTCCAGGAGCATGTTGCCCAGCAGTTCGTCAGGTTTGTTGGACTGGATGGCGCAAAGCCGGCCTTCCAGGAAGATGAGACCCTTGCGGATTCCATTGCTGGATGCAAACATGATCCCGCTGAATTTTGACTCCAGGGCATCCTTCAGCAACAGCGGAAAAGTGATGTCCTCAAGTTTCAGAGTTTCAGTCATTGCTGTAATATAGATGTATCTTACTGAGTATTCAATATTTTTATAATTATGAACATGAAAGGCATCTACCAATGCGGTTGATTGCCGATGCGTTCCCCGATGACCTCCATGGTGTCGGAGACCACCACAAAGGCATTGGGGTCGATGTCCAGGATCATATGTTTGAGCTGGGGCAGCTCGCGCAGGAGCACGACCACATACAGCATCTTTTTTTCACGTTTATGGTAGGCCCCGGTCACATCGATCAGGGTCAGACCTCTCTTTTGCCGGTTGAGAATAAACTCGGCAATCTCCTCCCAGCGGTCGGAGATGATCTGGACGGTCTTGCGGCGGCTGAGTCCGGTTATCACCAGGTCGGTAATCTTGGCGGTCACATAGATGTAGACCAGGGTGTAGAGTGCGCTGTCCACCGAAAAAAGAAACGCGGCCAGGCTCAGCAGGATCACATTGAACGCCAGGGTGGAGTTGCCGATGCTGACGGAATATCTTTTGAGCAGGATTACCGAAAGAATCGAGCTGCCGCCGGCCGACCCCAGGGAGCGCAGGATGATCCCGCTGCCCAGGCCGGTTATGATGCCGCCGAGGATGGCACTCAGAATCTGGTCCTGTACCGGGATGTTGATGTTTACCAGCTGGAGGCAGAGCGTGAAGATGAACATCCCGGCAAGGCTGTACCCCAGGAAGCGGCGGCCCACATATTTCCAGCCGGCCGCAAAGATAGGCAGGTTCAGCACAAGGTAGATCATGCTGACAGGCAGGCCGGGAAAAAGGTAGTGAACGATGAGGGACAGGCCGGTCACGCCGTCCGAGATAAACTGGTGCGGCAGGATGATGCCGTTGAGGGCGGCGGCGCAGAGGACGCTCCCGGCGCTGATCAGCGCCAGGCTGCGAAGAATTGTAACCCGGTCGTTATTCATTTGCGGCCTCTGTGTTTTCCATGGCTTCACCATATTTCATCCGATAGAGTTTATCGGCTTTTATCCAGGTGTCAATGACCGTGGGCGTGATGAAAATATAGAGGTCGGTTTTTTCATCGGCTCTGGAGCGATTGCGGAAAAGCCAACCCAGGCCCTTTATTCTTCCCAGAAAAGGTACCCGGTTTTCACCGGCAGTCATTGATTTCCCGGAGAGACCGCCGATAACCAGGGTCTGGCGGTCAGCGATGCTGACAGTGGTGACGGCTGAACGTTTTAAGGTGGAAGGGGCGAGGCGGTCCTCACCCTGGCCGGGGACCAGCGTGGAAATTTCCTGAAAGATATCCAGGATTACCTCGTTGTTGTGGTTGATCTGAGGCGTTATTTTCAGATTAACGCCCACGTCACGGTAATCATAGGTCCTGACCGTCCTGTTTATATCTGTGGAATCGGTATCCTCTCTGGTCACATAGGGAATGTTGGCACCGACCTTGATCTCGGCCTCCCGGTTGTCAAGCGTGGTCAGGTGCGGGGTTGAGACTATGGAAACCGCATCATCGCCGGCCATGGCGTTGATGAAGGCGGCGGCATTGGGAAAGGTCAGCACGTTTTCGCCGCGGCCCATGGTTATGATGTCGCCGATCACGCCCATGAGTGGCCCCGAGGAAAGATCGCTGAGTCCGGTGGTGAAGTTTGCACTGTTGCGGGCAAATACCGCCCCGGTCTTTCTGCCGGAGTCATAAACAGCATCCTCGAAGGCATTCCATTGAACACCCAGCTCAAGGTCACTGTTGCGGGACACCTCCATTATGACGGCGTTGACGAAAACCTGTTTGCGGGGGATGTCTAGTTTTTTGATGACGGCTGCAATCTCGTTACAAGATTCTCTGTCACCGTAGATGATAAGCGCATTGGTTTCGCTGTCGGCCGTGACAGCATAGTTTTTACGGTTTTTTGCACTGGAACTGCGTAAAGGCAGCTGGTTGATGATGGCAGCGGTGGGCTCGGCCTGGGCGTGCTGTAGATAAGTTATCTTCAGCTTGCGGGATCCTTTTGCAACCGGGATGTCCAGTTTTTTCAAATAGTGCCGGGCCTGTTTGATATCATGTTTGGTTCCGGCAACAACGATGGCATTGGAGGGTTCATAGGCGATAATTGCGGTTTCTGATTTGGTTATGATCTTCCGGCGGCGCAGGTAGCGTTTTGTGCGGGCCGAAAGTTTCTGGTTTGCCATGATCTGTTGCAGCAGTGGCGCAACGGTTACGGCTTGAGCATGGTGCAGCGGTAAGACCAAGTTTTTGAGAGCGGCATTGGGTACATCGATTGCGGCGAGAATTTTTTTGATCCTGGCTATATTGGCGCTGGTGTCGGTGATTATCAGGGTATTGGTCGGGGCGTAGGTCCGCAGCGAGCTTTCCCGGCGCGGCAGCAGCGGTGCTATCAGGGTGGCAACATTGGCGGCGCTGGCATGCTGCAGCCGGATTATGGCTGTGGTCATCTGTGAGCTTTCGGATGAGGAAGGTTGGGATTCAATGGGTAGGTCGGCCGTCAAGGCCTGGCGTTTGCGGATGACCTTGAAGGCTTCGCCGGTGGGGACAACGGTGTAACCCTTCATGTCCAGAACGCTCAGGAAGATATCATAGGCCTCATCCGGACTCAGGTTGTCTCCGGTGAAGAGCGTGACCCGGCCGCGGATCCTGGGATCAATAACGAAATTGCGGCCGGTATGTTTTGAGATAATTGTGATAAGTTTGCGGATGTCCTGGTTGTCAAGATTCAGGGATATTCCACCTTGGTCTGGCAGATTTTCAGGCTCCGGGGAACAGTGGCCGGTCTGGGTCGCAAAAATCATGAGCACTGAAAATAAATATGGCAGCAATCTAAATTCTTTATTCATTGATAATATCCTGTTGACAGCCGGGGCTGATCTGATGCCTGTTCAGGCAATTACTGATTTTTTAAGAACTATTCTGATGAGGATGACTATAACATAGCCGGGAAGCGGGTGCAAATCGTGAGACTGTGCTGTGTAACCTGTCGTTAAAACTGCATAATGGCTGACTGGGGGAGACCGATTTGACATAACCTGGTGATCCGCCTATAATGAGGCACCATTATGACGAATGGAACAGTTTTCT
>CAYWBU010000034.1:0-13345 GCA_964456565.1 uncultured Bacteriovoracaceae bacterium
GCCAGGTTTATCTCAAGGCTGTAGGCCGGTCCGGCCGCAAACAGGATGAGCAGGGCCAGCAGGCAGAAATTTTTCCGGCCGTGCATCTTACCAGACCAGGCCCATCACCGTGCCCATGACGGAGATCGGGGTCTGCTCTTCCAGTCCCTGGGCGGCGTTGTTGGCGTTACGCTGGGTTTCCACCAGCAGCCGGTGGAGCTCTTCGTCAGCCAGGTTATGGCCGAGGGTCCCTTGGCCGCCCGCGGTCAGTTCGCTCAGCAGTTTCAGATTTTCGGTGACGGCCGCCAGGTTGTAGTAGACCGAGCTGTCGCTCAGCAGCAGGGAGAGGTTGTTTTCCTGTTCCAGCAGGGCGCTCATGGTGTCGATGCGGCTGATGATCTGATTGAGAGAGACATACATGCCGTCATCGGTCAGCAACTTGCCGAGGGTGCCCTCGCCGCTGGCCACGGCGCCGGATATGATGTTGAGGTGTTCGCCGGTTTCGGTGATGCTGGCCGTCAGGCGTGAGATGTTTTCAAGGCTGGTGTTGAGATTGATCAGCAGGGCGGAGATGTTTGCAGCGTTCTGCTGTGCCAGGACCGAGGCCGAGGCGGTGATATCCTTGAGGTTGACGACAATCTCGCGCAGGTCGGTCATGGTATCACCGTCACTGATCAGGGAATTGAGGGAGGCCGTCAGTTCCGTGAGAGATTCCGAGACACTGCCGAGCTGGCTGAAGATGGCATCCATGGAAGTGGGGGATGCCGTACGGTTGATCTCGCCGTCGGTCTTTATCAGTTCATCGCTGGAGCCGGGATACAGGATAACCATCTTGTCACCCAGAACCCCTTTGGATGCGATCATGGCCTCACTGTCAATCGGCAGGTTGATGTCCGAATTGATGTCGGCGGAAACCCTCACCAGCCGCCGCCCGGTCAGTTCAATCCCGGTGACCCGTCCCACGATCACACCCGCGACCTCCAGCGGGGAACCCACCTTGAGTCCTTCGACGGAATTGAAGTTCATGTGGATCGGGTAAGTGCGCTGGCGTTTCAGGTCCATCTCGCCGATGTTGATGGACATGAGGATGAATGCCGCAAAAATGATTACAACAAAAATACCGACTTTGGTCTCATTATTCATGCCCATAACCTAAGTTATTCTTTTTTATTGTGCAAGTCTGTGAATCTTCTCCTGCAGGGTTTGCTGCGGCTGATCTGCCGCCACATAGGCCTTTAGGTAATAATCCAGCGCCCTGGAAGACATGCCCAGGGCCGTAAGGATGTCGCCCATATGTTCATTCAGGGTCGGATCGGTCTCGATCAGACTGAGGGCTTTTTCCATGAAATCGAAGGCCTGATCATAGTGTCCCATTTTATAGAGCACCCAGGCCATTGAATCGAGGATATAGCCGTCTTCGGGTTTGAGCTCAATGGCCCTGGCAATCATGGTGCGGGCCTGCTCAAGGTTTACTCCCTGGTCGGCCCAGATATAGCCGACAAAATTAAGGATCGAGGCGTTATCCGGATAACTTTCAACAAGCTTGAGCGCCACATCCAGGCCTTCCCGGCGGCGGCCGTTTTTTTCCAGGGATGTGACCAGTTCATATCCCAGGTCAAAACAGTCCGCATCATCACCGAAAAGTTCCCAGCCCTCAGCCAGGGTCTCCAATGCGGCCGCAGTTCTGCCGGTATCCTTGAGGATGGAGGCCTTGAGCAGGATGGCATCACAGCTGTTTTCTTCTGCGGCTGCGAGGCGATCCAGCAGGGTGATGGCCGCATCCCACTGCTGCAGTCCGGTATGCGCGACCGCCATCAGGTAGAACTCTTCAGTGGTCTTGTCGGGGTAGTTTTGCAGTTTTTCAAGGGCCTCGGCAAACAGACCTTCCTGCAGTTCCAGCAGGACGAGCTGTCTGAAGATGCGCGGGCCGGGGTCGATGTCGATCAGGGTGCGGATGTGAACCAGCGCATCCGCATAGCGTTCCTGCTGGATATAAATGGATGCCAGGTCATTGTGGGCATCGATGGAAAAGGGATCCAGCTCCAGCAGTTTCTGGTAGGTGTCCTCGGCCTTTTTCTGCTGGCCCAGCATGCGGTAGATACGTCCCAGATCGCGGTATGCGGCCAGAAAATCAGGGCTTTCGCCCAGGGTCTTTATCAGTTCGTCCCGGGCGCAATCAAGGTTGCGTTCCGTGAGGCAGACCCGTGACAGGGCATAGTGGACCGCGGTCTGGTTTATATTTTCCTGGCGGAGGAGGTTTTCAAGCAGACTGCGGGCCTGGGCGGTCTGTGAACCGCGCAGGTACATGTTGGCCAGCATCAGCTGGACATCGGGGTTGTCGGGCTGTTCCTTGAGATAGGCCTCGGCATCGCTGATGGCCTCGTCCCAGTTGCCGGTGCGCATGTGGGTCTTGGTGCGCAGCTCAAGGGCCGGTGCGCTGTATTCTTGGTTCTCAATCAGGCGGGTCGTTATTTCAAGGACCTCCCGATCATGGTTCATGATGAAGTTTATGCGGGCTTCGGCCAGCCGGGCATAGGGATCTTCAATGGCGGCGTAGTGAGTCAGGGCCTGCTCATAATCGCCCTGATTTTCAAGATAACGGGCCTGGATCAGCGACAGATAAGGGTCCCGGGCGCCCCCGGACTGCTGGAGGGGGGGCTTGGAATACGCGCATCCCGCCAGAATGAAAATCAGGGCCGGGATGAAAAATCTGCTAACATACCTGAGTCGTACCAATTTGCAACATCTCCCTGACCTCTGCGGCCGGGTCGGCCTTGCCGAAGATGCTTGAGCCGGCCACAAAGACATCAATGCCGCTGTCGACAAGCTTTCTGACATTGCCCTTGTCAACACCGCCGTCCACCTGCAGCAGGACATCCCGTCCGGCGGTCATGGCGGCTGCCTGGCGGATCTTGGGGATGACGGCCTCAATAAATGACTGTCCGCCGAAACCGGGGTTCACACTCATGATGAGGATGAGGTCGATCTGGTCAAGGCAGTATTCGATCACGTTGAGCGGGGTTGAAGGATTCAGCGAAACCCCGGCCTTGAGCCCCAGCTCCCGGATGCGCGAAAGCGCCCGGTGCAGGTGCGGAGTGGCCTCGGCATGCACGGTGATGCCGTCGGCCCCGGCCCCGGCGAAATCATCGATGTAGCGCTCCGGCTGGGTTATCATCAGGTGACAGTCCAGATAGGCGGAGGTGGTCTTGCGCAGGGCCTTCACCACAACCGGTCCGATGGTGATGTTGGGCACGAAGACCCCGTCCATCACATCCACATGGACCCACTGGGCCCCGGCCTCGACCACATTTTTTATATCGTAGCCCAGATTTGCAAAATCTGCGGACAGGATCGATGGTGCTAAAATCATAACAGTTCTCCTTGGTCAAGTTTGATACATCCGGCCTGCAGTCCGTTGGCAAAGGCCGTCACATCCATGGCCTTTTTGCCTTCAAGCTGAACCGTCTCCGGTATTATATAACCACCTTGGCAGGAAATCATGACTTTTTTTGACTGTTTGAACAACAATCCGGGCTCGCTCACCCCGTCCGCTGTCTCCCAGGCGGCCTTGATGATCTTGAGGGTCCGGCCCTCCATATGGGTGAAGGCTCCCGGCCAGGGCTGCATGCCCCTGATATGGTTATAAACCTGGCGGACATCCCGATTCCAGTCGATCAGCCCCTCTTCTTTTTTCAGCAGGGCGGCATAAGAGGCGAGATGGTTGTCCTGGGCCGTGGGCTTAAGACCTTTTTCGATCTGTTCCAGGGCGCGGGTGAGGGTTGCGGCTCCGAGCCCGGCCAGTCTTTCGGCCAGGGAAATCGCGGTATCGATGGCGCTGATGGGGGTGGCGGCGGTCATAAAGACCGGGCCCGTATCCATACCTTCATCCAGCTGCATGATGCTGACCCCGGTGGTTTCGCGGCCATCGATAATGGCCCGGTTGATGGGCGCGGCCCCGCGGTAAAGCGGCAGCAGCGAGGCATGCACGTTGATAAATCCGTAACGTGGGAGCGCCAGCATGGCGGGCGGAATCAGCTGGCCATAGGCCACCACGATCACGGCATCAAGGCTGTGCTGCCGGAGGGCCGCCAGGACCTCCTCGGATGTCCTGATCTTTTCCGGCTGCAGCACCGGGATAGCATGTTCCAGGGCGGCCTGTTTCACGGGACAGCTGATGGGTTTGCGGCTGCGGCCCTGGGGACGGTCCGGCTGGGTGACTACCAGTTCAACCGTATGGGCCGGGTCATTGATAAGGGTCTGCAGGCATGGGACGGCAAAGAGCGGGGTTCCCATGAAGGCCAGCTTCATAGGGTCCCTTTTTTGCGTTTTTTAAGGTAGATGCCACGTTTCAGGCGTGACGCGTAGTCGAGGATGACCGTGCCGTTTAGGTGATCGATCTCGTGCTGGAAAATCCGGGCCAGAAAGTCACGGGCCTCAAATTCGATTTCCTTGCCGTTTATATCGATACCCTTGAGCAGGATCCGGGTTGCACGCGGGATATCCACTGCAAATTCGGGCACGCTCAGGCACATCTCCGAGTCGGTCTCCCGGCCCTCCATTTCCGCGATCTGCGGATTGAGCAGCACGGTGAGTTCCTTGGAGGAGCTGTCTCCGGTAGGGTCCACCAGGATGAGTCTCTTGTCAACGCCCACCTGCGGGGCCGCCAGACCGACACCCCGAGATTTATACATGGTCATGGTCATGTCTTCGATGAGGTTGACAATTTCCATATCGATATTTTCGATCTCGGCTGACCGGTCTTTTAATACCTGTTCAGGATAGATGACTATTTCTCGTTTTGGCATAATAGGTTACCTTAGTGTCAAAGCAGGCTGGCTGTCAAGGATTCCAGCCGCGGGGATAGCCATGTTTTATGTCGGAAAACAGCGGCGGATTCTGGTACTCTTGGAAGGTGGTGCAGGTCTTGTTGTGGCGGCATTTGCGGCAGACTTCCACAGCCACCTTGGGTTTGTTCTTGCGCCGCGGGCACTGGATATAAGCTCTCATTTTCTCTCGTAACCAATTCTGGCAAAGGCTTCATCAAGCAGCTGATCGTCCAGATCCTCTCCGATGAAGAGCCTGAAATTTTCTTTTGTCTGATAATAGAGCATGGCATGGCCGGGGACAAGCTTCAATCCGAGCTCACGGCACTGCTCAGCCAGGGCGGTGGGATGCATGATGGCCTCAAATACGGTTGCACCCTTGTCGAGGGTATCAAGCGCAAGATCAAAAGGCACACTCTGGTCCAGGGGCGTTGTCTGGACCAGGATGTCGATCTCACTCAGCTCGGCTCTGTCCCAAAGCGCCAGACGGTCGTCACCCAGGGCGGCGATGGTGGCTTCGGCCCTTTCGCGGGAGCGGTTGAGCAGGTAGACCTTGCGGGCCCCGTCATTTAAAAGGGCGGCGATGATGGCCTTGGCCGCGCCGCCGGCGCCGAGGACCAGACAGGTGGCATCGCGGGCCGGGCCGATGGCCTTCAGGGCCCCGTCGCCGTCGGTATTGTAGCCGTGGAGTTTGCCGTTGCTGTCGCGGACCACGGTGTTGACGGCCCCGGTCTGGCGGGAGACCGGACAGATGGAGTCCAGCATGCCGCTGGCGGCCTCCTTGTGGGGGATGGTCACGTTGAAACCCTTGAGGTTTTCCCACAGCCTGAAGGATTCGATGGTCGGCTGCAGCGCCGCCGGGGCCACATCATGGGCGATGTAGGCCATGTCGAGGTCCAGGGCTTTGAAGATATGGTTGTAGACCAACGGGGCGGTGACCCGGCCGGATGGATGGGCCAGGATGGTCAGATATGCTGTGTTGCCGGTTATCATTGCCCTATTATCCCTTTGACCCGTTGAGTTGTTTGACAATGGCGGAGAGGACCTCTCCGGAAGAGCCTTGGATTATATAGTCTGAGATCTCGCTGGTGAGCGGAGTGGGCTCCCGGTTGATCTCGATGACGTGGGCATTGGTCTTGATCAGCGGGATTTCCTCGCGCATGTGCAGCGAAAGCGGAGAAAGGCCCTTGGCGATCATGGGCAGGGATGCTGCCGGTTCAACCTGGGCGGAGGTTCCGATAACCAGCATGAGATCGCACATCTGGGCCGCCTGGTTGGCCTGCTGCAGGGCCTGCTGCGGGATGGCTTCGCCGAAGAAGATGGCGTCGGGCTTGAGCAGCCCCCCGCAAGAGTCGCAGGAAGGGGCCCATTTTCTGTCAAAATCGCGGACGATGGCTTTGAAATCATAGAGCCGCCGGCATTTGATGCACCTGGCCTGCAGCATGTTGCCGTGGAATTCGATCACATGCCGGTTGCCCGCATGCTGGTGCAGGTTGTCGATATTCTGGGTGATGATGGTCCTGAGACGACCTTTTTTTTCCAGGGTGGCCAGGGCGGTGTGGCCGCGGTTGGGCTGGGCCTGCCAGATCCCCACATCATTATTTGCATACATGTCGGTGATGATATTCCAGACTCCCACCGGATCATTCAGGAAATGCTGATAAAAGAAGACCGAGGGATCATAGCGGTTCCAGATCCCGTCGGCTGAACGAAAATCCGGAACACCTGACTCGGTTGATATGCCTGCTCCCGTGAGAGCAATGATATATCGTGATTCCTCAATGATCCTGGCGGTTTTTTCAATAAGGCCCCAATCCATTAGCAAACAGTTAGCAGAGAAGGCCGATCAGGGTCAAGCCGTATGCCATGCAATGGTTAATGGTAGGCGGCGGCTTGCCGATAATATACATGGCTGTGTATATTGGGACGACTTGTGCAGTATCTTCGGACAATTGTTTTCGCTGATAAAAACAGGTGAGCCTGAAAATTCACTGCGGGGGAGGATCTGATATTTCTAAAGTGTTCGGGAATAAGCGCGATGATAATGAGGAGAGATCTTCGAAATGAGTGATGCCAGTCCGGATTTTGCAAATGTAGATGTGTGCCCGACCACCGGTCTGGATATTCTCAGCAGACCGGAATGGACCGATATCGATCTCGGTGAAGGCTACTCCGTAACTTTCAGGGTCATCGGAACCAATATCATTTATTCTGTCACCAGGGGGCATGGCAGCATTGCGGGTGTGCGCCGCCTGTTTGAGATGCGCTCCAAGATCATTGAGGAGTTCATCGGAATTGAGCAGCCCTATGTGGAAGTGCGCGATTTTTCGTTTACCATTGGGATGCCGCTGAAGGATGTCCGGGATGAATTTGCCCGGGGGCTCATGGCTGATCAGGACCGGCTGATAAGGTTTATCGGGATCAATGCCTCACCCGAGATCAGGCTCAGTCTGAATGTGGGGCGCAAGATGTACAAGGCGCCCTTCCCCATCTCGCTGGTCACCACCTATGAGGTTGCCTTGAAGGAGGCCCGTTATGTAACCGAGGGGAAGGGCAACCGGGCGCAGGACCGGATGATGGGGCCGGATAAGTGGCAGATTGATTTCAATGGGTTCTCCGCCTGTTATGAGGTGGCCGGGGACGATGTGGTTCTGGGCAGTTTCAAGGGGATGATGGGCGAGGAACATGTCGTTGAGATGAGCCATCTGCATGACAACATGTCCTCGGTCATTAATCTGGAGGACTGTTATTTTCTGGTGGATGTACGGGCAGTCGGCGATGTGAACCCCCGGGTAAGGAAATTTTATCTTGAAGAGATGCTGAAATGGCACCGGGAGCATCCCTTTAAAAAAGTGATACCTTACGGGCTCAATCCGTTGCAGCAGGCTGCCGTCAATGCCAACCGGCATCTGCTGCCCTTTGCCGTCCATATTGTGGATGATTATGCCGCTGCCATGGAGTTTGTGGCCGCCGACCGCGAAAAGGCTATCTGGGATGATATTGTCCCCGATGCCGGCCGCAATGAAATGCAGCGCTATGCGGATGAAATTCTGGAATTTATCGGCGGAATCAACTGGGAATCCGGCGGATTGACTCCGCCGCGCCTGCCGTCCGGGCATCCGTTTGCAGGTGTCTTTGACGCCCTCTACCTGATCAAGGCCGATCTTGACGAACTGCTGGCCGAGCGCAAGACCGCCGAGGAAAAGGTCCGTGAAAACGAGGAACGCCTGCGGATTACCTTCGAACATGCCCCGATGGGTATCATTCAGACCACCACCGCCGGGGATTTCATCTGGGCCAACCGGAAAACGGCCGAGATCTGCGGCTATGAACTGGATGAGATCATGCGTTTGAACACCAGGGAGCTGACCCATCCGGATGACCTGGATGAGACCATCAGAAATATGACCAGCCTGGTGAGCGGGAAACGGGATTCCTTTTCCATGGAGAAGCGCTATATTCGCAAGGATGGTAAAACGGTATGGGCCAAGGCCCATGTGGCCGCGGTCAGGGACGAGGCGGGCACGGACCTGAATCATGTGGCCATCATCGAGAACATAACCGCCCAGCGGGAGATGGAATCCCTGCTCAAACAGAAAGATGAAAAATACCGGACCCTGCTGGAAAATATCCGGGCCGGATATTATGAGGTGAATCTCAAGGGCGATTTTCTGTTCTTCAACGAGGCCATGGCCAATATTATCGGTTATGATGCCGAGGAACTCCTGGGGATGAACTACCGGGAATGTTTTAATTCCGAGGATGCCGGCAATATCTTTGAAGTCTTCAACCGGATGTATTCCAGGCAGCTGGAGAACGGCCGTTTTGAAGGTGAGCTGATCCGCAAGGACGGTGAAAAGATCATGGTGGAGAGTTTTATCTCCACCTCCTATGATTCGGAAGGCAAGCCGGCGGGCTTCCGCGGAATTACCCAGGATGTTTCCGAACGCAAGCGCAGCGAGGAACTGGAGCGCGACAAGATCAAGGCCGAGGCGGCCAATCGCACCAAGAGTGATTTCCTGGCCAATATGAGCCATGAAATCCGTACCCCCATCAATGGAATTATCGGGATGACCGAGCTGGCCATGGATACCGGCCTGGATGAAAATCAGCAGGACATCCTGAATGCCATCAACACCGAGGCTGAAACCCTGCTGGGCCTGGTCAATGATATCCTGGATTTTTCCAAGATCGAGGCCGGCAAGATTGAACTGGAAAACATCCCTTTTGATCTGATTGAGCTGATTGAAGATGTGACGGCCAGTATTGCCTGCCGGGCCCAGAAAAAAGGCCTGGAATTTATCTCGTTTATTTCACCCGAGCTGCCGGCGCTGCTGATCGGCGACCCCGGCAAACTGCGCCAGATAATTTCAAATCTGGCGGTCAATGCCCTCAAATTTACCCAGGAGGGCGAAATCTGCATCCGGGCCGAGATGGCCGAAGACCTTGATAATGAGGTCAAGGTCCATTTTTCGGTCCGGGATACGGGAATAGGGATCTCGGAAGAAAAACAAAGGAATATCTTTGACAGTTTTATCCAGGCCGACAGTTCCACCACCAGGAAATTTGGCGGCACCGGGCTGGGTACGACCATCGCCAAACAGCTGTCCGAGATAATGGGCGGCGAGATCGGACTCGAGAGTCATGAGGGCCGCGGAAGCACCTTCTGGTTCACGGCAGTCTTTGCCAAGCCTTCGGGGCCGGGCATCCGTCAGGCCAGGGAGGAAGTGGAACTCAAGGGCCTGCGCATCCTGGTGGTTGACGACAATGCCACCAACCGCAAGATCCTGATGGAGTACCTGTCATCCTGGGGCTGTGATGCAGTGGAATCTCCGGGCGGTGATGATGCCCTGTATGTGCTGAAGGCCTCGGTGGCCCTGCGCGAAAATTTTGATATGATCATCAGCGATTTCCAGATGCCCGGCATGGACGGATTTGAGCTGGCAGCCAAGATCAACCGGCATGAGTCGCTCAGGAAGATCCCGATCATTGTCCTGTCCTCGGGCGGCGGTCTCGGGCATGGGATGAGCATCACCAATCCCGGGGTGCAGGGTTGTGTCACCAAGCCGGTGCGCCGCAATGATCTGCGCAATATCATCCTGTCTGTCCTGGGGCTGCATGCCGAGGAAGGCCCCGGGTTCCCATCAATGGACCAGGGCGGTGCAAGCCTGGTGATGCCCCGGCAAAATGCCAAGGTGCTGCTGGTGGAGGATTATCCCACCAACCAGCAGGTGGCCCTGCGGCATCTCAAAAAAGCCGGCTTTGCGGTCGATCTGGCCGAGAACGGCCGGCAGGCCGTGGATGCTTTTAAGCACAATCACTATGATGTGGTGCTGATGGACATCCAGATGCCGGTCATGGACGGGTATGAGGCCACCCGCGCCATCCGGGAATGGGAAAAACAGCAGGGGCGGAACGGGAACGATGACCAGGTGCCGATCATCGCCATGACGGCGCATGCCATCAAGGGCTACCGCGAAAGATGTCTGTCCGAGGGCATGAATGACTATCTGACAAAACCGCTCCGGCGGCAGGAGTTTCTGGATGCGGTCAATAAGTGGATTGTGGGACAGAACTCGGCCATCCAGGAAGGTCCTGTCAGCGGAGAGACCGGCATGACGCCGCCCCGGGCAGTTGACAATGCGGCCCCCATGGATTTCAAGCGGGCGCTGGCCGAATTTGACAATGACCGTGATTTTGTCCTGGAGGTTGCCGACGGTTTTTTGCAGAATGCCCATGCCCAGCTGGAAAGGATTGGGCAGGCCCTTGAAAAAGGCGAGGCCGAAACTGTCCGGCGCGAGGCCCATTCCATCAAGGGCGGCTCGGCAAATTTATGTGCCGGACATTTGTCCGAGATTGCCAAAGATATTGAATTATCAGCAATAAATCGGGAGTTGACCGATGGGGCAAAAATACTGACACTGTTGCGTGCGGAGTTGCAACGGCTTTCAGCTTATGTTTTAAGTAAGAAATAGCTAACATTGAGGGCGTGGAATGAGAGTTCTGGTTGTTGATGACGAGCTTGTCAGCTTGAAAAAAATGCAGAAGATCATGGAAAGCATCGCTGAATGCCAGACAGCGGATTGCGGCAAGGATGCCATCGACGTCTTTCGGGCGGGCTACCGGAATGGCGCCCCCTTTGATGTCGTAACCCTGGATGTATCCATGCCGGAAATGGACGGCACCGAGGTCCTGCTGGAAATGCGGGCTATCGAGGAAGACTGCAAGGTGAGTCGTGAAAACGGCTGCAAGATCATGATGGTGACCTCCCATTCCGACAAAGACACGGTGATTACCTGCGTCCAGGCCGGCTGCAACGATTATATCGCCAAGCCCTTTGACCGCGAGACGGTGCTGAAAAAACTTGCGGATAACGGCATCGATACTTCCGGAGATCGACAGCAGGTCAAGAACCGGGTCCTCAACAGCATCATCGCCAAATTCAATCGCGGCGAGATCGATCTGCCCTCGCCGCCGCAGATTGCGGTCAGGTTTGACGAACTGGTTGCCAAAGGTACCAACATGCAGGAGATGGCCGAACTGCTGAAACAGGATGCCGCCATCTCGTCCAAGCTGATCAGTGTCTCAAATTCGGCCTACTACCGCGGGGTCAAGGAGAATCACAATCTGGACCAGGCCATTGCGCGGCTGGGCCTGGATACGACCCGCCAGACCGTGCAGTCGATCATCAACCGCGGCATGTATGCGGTCAGCAACAAGCGCTATGCCGACATGGTGGAGAAGCTCTGGATGCATTCCCTGTCCACGGCCCATATCGCCCAGGTCGTAACTGAAAAAATGAACCTCAGTCTGGCCGAAGATGCCTTTACCATGGGGCTGCTGCATGATATCGGGACCCTGATCCTGGTGCAGGTTGTGGGTGAGATGGAGGCCAAGATGCGCGGGGACACCGTGGAATGGGTCGAGCTGTTCACCACCCTGGAGGCCTATCATGCCCAGACCGGTGCCAGTCTGCTGAAAAAATGGCAGTTCCCCGATATCTTTGTACAGGTGGCCCTGTATCATGATGCTCTGGAAAAGGCCCCGCTGAAAGGCAGGGAACTGCAGGTGATCCATTTCAGCAACCTGCTTTCAAAATCCATGGGTTATGAACACGGGAAATGCGATGAAATCGATCTGGATGAGGCCGCATCCACCCGGTTGCTGGGCCTTGACCCCACCGCGATCGCGGCAATCCGCAATGATGTTGACCAGCGGATGCAGAGTCTGAAAAGTCTGCTGGGCTAGTCGGCCTGTGGCGCCGGGATCTCCTGGCGGAAGATGGCCGGAGATAGCCCGGAATCAAACTTATAGTTTCCGAGCCTGACCGTACTGGAGTTGCCGGTGGCATCTTCGAGCTGAATCTGGCGGATCAGGTTTTTATCATCCACGATGATCCTGAGCTCTCCGGCTCCCTTGCGGGGTGCAAGCAGCAGGCAGTCGGGATGGTCCTCCACCCGGTAGTCTTTTTCGAGCGAGGTGATGCCCGCAAAAAATGCCAGGACATTGCGGCTGGCAAATTCCTTGGGAATTTCCTGGGTCGTGGTGGTGCCGTCTTCGGGCAGATGAATCCAGGCCAGGTTTTCCTTGAGGATGATCAGCTGCTGCTGGGGCGTGTAGACATCCATACGCACGCCCTGATCCTTAAGGTAGGATACCTTGCCGGTGAAGTGGATGGTCTTCTTGGTGATGAACTGATAGGTATCCTGGGTGAAGTCGGCGGTAAAGTCATTGTAGGAACTGTAGCGGTCCTGGATGTCCTGCAGGCTGCCGGAGGCCAGCAACAGGCCGGGCACTGTCAGAAAGATCAGGATTGCAAAGAGCCTATTCATCCATTTCCGCATAAGATTTCACCAATACCTTTCTGGGGCGGCCCGCTTTCTCGGGCGGCCCGATGACGCCCTCGGATTCCATCTGCTCAATCAGCCGGGCGGCCTTGTTGTAGCCGATTGAGAACTGGCGCTGGATCAGGGAAATGGAGGCCACTCCCTTGCGGCTGACAAAATCGAGCGCCTGGTCATAAATGGGGTCACTGTCGCCGCCGGCCGCGCCGGGAACGTCGGACAGACTGATCCTGGTGATCTGTTCCTCCACGGCCTGGAGATATTCGGGGGACTGCTGTTCCTTGATGAAGGTCACCACGCTGTCCAGTTCGTCCTCGGAGACATAGGCGCCGTGGACCCGGACCAGTCCGGAAGATCCGGGAGTGCGGAACAGCATGTCGCCCATGCCCAGCAGCTGGTCGGCCCCGGAGCCGTCCAGGATGGTGCGCGCATCGGTCTTGGACGAAACCCTGAAGGAGATCCTGGACGGGAAATTGGCCTTGATCAGGCCGGTGATGACATCGACCGACGGCCGCTGGGTGGCCACGATCATGTGCATGCCGGCGGCGCGGGCCATCTGGGCCAGGCGCGCGATATAGCTTTCAACTTCCTTGTTGACCATCATGAGGTCTGCAAATTCATCGATGATGATGACCAGTTTGGGCAGCAGCACCGGCTGATCATCATCGGTCTTGACCGAAGCCAGACCGGTGACGGCCT
>CAYWBU010000034.1:13385-17670 GCA_964456565.1 uncultured Bacteriovoracaceae bacterium
GGAAGATTTCGTAGCGCATCTCCATCTCGGAGACGGCCCATTTCAGCACCGGCAGGGCCTCGTGCGGGTCGGTGACCACCGGATGCAGCAGGTGGGGGATGTCCTCGTAGTGCGAGAGCTCGATGCGTTTGGGGTCGATCATGATGAACTTCAGTTCGGACGGATTGCAGCGATACAGCAGGGACAGGATCATGGTGTTGAGCCCCACGCTCTTGCCCGTGCCGGTGGCGCCGGCAATCAGCAGGTGCGGCATCTTGGCCAGATCGGTGACTACCGGCCCGCCTTCGGTGTCCACTCCCAGGGCCAGCAGCAGATGCGATCCGGAGACGGCGAAGTCCTTGCTGGCGAGCACCTTGCGCAGCCCCACGGTTTCACGGGTGCGGTTGGGGATTTCAATGCCCACGGCATTCTTGCCCGGAATGGGGGCCACCACCCGGATGGCATTGGCCTTGAGCGCCATGGCCAGGTCGTCGGCCAGGTTCACGATGCGGTTGATCTTGATTCCCGGCGCCGGGGTGAATTCATACATGGTGATCACCGGGCCGGGCTTGATCTCCAGGATTTCGCCGCTGACCCCGAAATCATTGAGCTTGGAGGTGATCAGGGCGGCATTGGCCTTGAGTTCCTTGGTGGTGATGGGCCGGCCTTCGGATTTGTCCTCATGGATCAGGGAAAGGGGCGGCAGCTGGTAGTTGCCGGCAAAGTCCAGCGTGGCCTGGATCGGGATCTCGGCCGGGTCCTTTTCCTTGGTTTTGGCGATGGTTATCTGGGGCTCCTGGGCCTTTTTATCTTTTTTCTCGGGCTTTTGGCGTTTGGTTTTTTTGCGCGGTGCCGCCGGTTCTTCCGCAACGGTTTCAAGCGCCCGGGTGTGGTAGATCTCGCGGGCCCGGTCGATCAGCTTTTTGATGTTGGCATACAGGGCCGCCAGGTCATAGCCGGCCATCAGTCCGGCCGCCAGCAGGGTTGCCAGCAGGATCAGCGATCCCCAGGTGTTCAGATAGGTTACCAGGGCCGAGCCGATCAGGGTGCCGAGCAGGCCGCCGGCCTGCATGGCCGTGTCAAAGGCGGCGATCTCGCCGCGGAAGACCACGCCGATGAAGCTCAGCAGCACGAAGAAGATGATCAGGGTGCTGACAAAATTGAGCCAGTTCAGGTCCTTGTGTTCACGGAAATAACGGTCGGCATATTCCAGCATGAAGAGCGGGATCATGAAGGCGGCAAAGCCGAACAGGATCATCAGTCCGTCGGCAATGTAGGCTCCGACCCGCCCCATCCAGTTGCGGATGTTTTCGACGTCGGCCCCGTAGGACCATCCCGGATCGAGGGCCGAGTAGGATACCAGGGCCAGCATCAGGAAGATGGCCAGCGAGGCCACACACATCCCGATGATTTTGCGGTAGACAGGATATTGGTCTGTGTTTTGCTGTGTCTTCTTTTTTTTCATCCAAAGCCTTTAACTTAAGCTAAAGAGCAAATAACCTGTGCCAACTATCCAGCAATAAACAGAAAAAATAAAAAAGTTATGCTTCTTTAATGTCCATACCAAAAATTTAAGCGAAATCAAACCCACAATGAAGGCGCTCAGGGCGCCGATCAGGTGGATGAGTTCAAATCCTCCGGGGGCCGAGCTCCATTCCAGCAGGCCGGCGCCCATGATGGCGGGGATGGCGGCGATGAAGGAGTAGCTGGCGGCCCAGCTTCTTTCCATGCCGCTGAATACCCCGGCAAAGATGGTGGAGCCGGAGCGCGAGATGCCGGGAATGATGGCCAGGGCCTGGAAGAGTCCGATCAGCACGGCATCCTTGATGCTGACCTGGCCATGTTGGCGCACGCCCCTGCCGATCCGGTCGGTCAGGAAGGTTATCAGGCCGGTGACCAGCAGCATGGCGGCGGTCACCCTGGGCATGGAAAACAGGGCCAGGAACTGGTCCTTGAAGATTAGGCCGATGGTGCCGGTGATTGCGGTGGTGATGAGCAGGCACAGGACCACGAAGGCCTGTCGGCGGTCGAAGGTTCTAGGCCAGATGCCCTTGAGGAGTTCCAGCAGGTCTCGGTAGAAAAACACCAGGACGGCCAGCATGGTGCCCAGATGGACGGCGACGTCGAAGAGTACGTCCCCCAGCCAGCGTTCACCGAAAAAATTCTGCATCAGGCACAGGTGGCCGGAACTTGACACCGGCAAAAACTCAGTCAATCCCTGGACAATCCCAAGGATGACCGCAATCAGTACATCGTTCATTTAAATCTCCATGATGACAGGCTTGAGCACCGATTTTTTACCCAACCGGGATTTCAAGCAACGACTGAGGTTTTCGCGCAGTCGGTCCTCCAGCTGTGCTATGTCGCAATTCTTGTACATGTACTGATTCAAAGTGTCCAGTGCCGTTTCCCCCAGTTCGTCGATCAGATTCTGCTGGGCCGTGCCGGGCACCACCCCGGTACACAGGATGTCGGGGCCCAGGACAATGTCGCCGGTCTTGGTGTCGATCACCACGAAGACCACCACCATGCCGCCCTCGGAGATGTTGCGGCGTTCTTTGAGGACGCTGTCGCGGATATCGCCGGTCAGGTTGCCGTCCACAAAACATTTGCCGTGCACGACCTCGGCGGTGTTGGCGATGCCGTGTTCATCCAGGGTCCAGACCTCGCCGGTGCGGGCAAAGACAGTCTGCTGCAGGTCTGCGACATGTCTGCGGGCCATGTCGGCCAGGGCCTTCATGTGCCGCAGTTCGCCGTGAACGGGCATCAGGATCTGCGGTTTGAGGACGCGCAGGGTCTTTTCGATTTCGCCATGGGTGGCATGTCCGGTGGCGTGCACGTCGGCCGTGCCCGGATAGAAGACCTCGGCCCCGAAATCGATCAGCTGGTCGATGCAGCGGGCAATGGCGGTTTCGTTGCCCGGGATGATGCGGGCCGAGATGATGACGGAATCGCCCCGGTCCACCTTGAAGTCATGCCAGCCCCGCGCAATCAGCGAGAGCACCGAGTACATCTCGCCCTGGGTGCCGGTGCAGATGATCATGATTTCATCGCGGGCGTAGCTGTTGAGCGCCTCGGGATTGATCAGGTGTTTTTTGTCGATGCGGATCATCCCGATATCGCTGGCAATGTCCACCACCTGGTTCATGCTGCGGCCGATGATGGCCACCTTGCGGCCCGCCCGGACGCCGATCTCGTAGAGGGCCTGGATCCGTCTGACATGACTGGAGAAGGTGGATACCAGGACCACTCCGCCGGTGTCGGCGACAATGGTCTCAATGTTTGCCAGGATGTCGTCTTCGCTCAGGTTCTTGGGTTCGATTTCGGCATTGGTGCTCTCGCACAGCACCAGCCTGGCCCCTTCGCCGAGGCTGGTGAAACGTTCGGGCATCAGACGGAAATCGCCGGAATGCACGATGAGTCCCTGGGGAGAGTCGATGGCAAAGGCAAAGCAGCCGGTGGTGGAGTGGTCCACCTCGATCGGTTCAATGGAAAAATCACCCAGCTTGACCGGCCGGCCTGCTTCCAGCGGATGAAATTTGAGGCTGCCGTTGATCTCATATTCCTGGAGCTTGCGTTTGAGGAGCTCCAGGGTGAAGGGGTGGCCGTAGATCGGCAATTTCACCTGTTTGAGCAGATGCGGCAGGGCCCCGATATGGTCTTCATGGCCGTGCGTCAGGAAGATCCCCTTGAACCTGTCAGCGTTGTCGATAACGTAGGAAAATTCAGGGATGATCTGGTCGATCCCGGTTATGTTGTAACGCGGAAACATCAATCCGGCATCGATCAGGATTGCACCCTGGCCGGTTTCAAGCACCGTGGAATTCAGTCCGAATTCCCGGACGCCGCCTAATGGAATAATTTTAACAGCATTCAATAAAAACTACCCGTGATAATCGAAGATCTATTTCTGGATCAGCGCTGCGCTGCGGTAACGGAATCCAGTTTTTCGGTTTGAACTTCCAGCTTATGGATAATCGGATCGGCTTCAATCGTCCCATCAAGGTCTATATAGCCGTTTTTAATTGCTTTGTACACCTCTTCCATCAGTTGCGGCAGATCTTTGCCCATGGTGGGGATCGGTCGGCCGATCCTGATGGTGACCGGACCGGGGTGGATCATCTTGCTGTTTTTGGGCATGATCCTGGCCGAGCCGGAGATGGAGGCGGTGCTGAGCCGGGAGGCGGGTCAACCGGTCGCGATCACCTTCGTGCCGCACCTGGTGCCGATGAGCCGGGGAATGCTCACCACGCTGTATGCGCGGCCCTCCGGCACGCTGACCGCTCAGACGGTGCAAGACTGCCTG
>CAYWBU010000034.1:17680-18907 GCA_964456565.1 uncultured Bacteriovoracaceae bacterium
CGGACCGGGGTGGATCATCTTGCTGTTCTTGGGCATGATCCTGGCCGAGCCGGAGATGGAGATCGGAACGATCGGGACCCCGGCCTTCATGGCCAGGTGGAAGCCGCCCTTCTTGAAGGGGAAGCGGATATGTCCGTCGGCGGAACGGGTCCCTTCCGGGAAGATGAAAATGGAGGTCCCGGCGGCCACCTTTTCGGCGGCGAGGTCCATGCTGGCCATGGCGGCCTGGTGGTCGCCGCGGTCCACCATGACGTAGCCGGCGCGCTTCATGGCCAGGCCCAGGATGGGGATGCGGTAGAGCTCTTTTTTGACGATCCAGCGGAACTGCACCATCAGTCTGGCCAGCACCGCCAGCACATCATAGTAGCTGGAATGGTTGCCCATGTAGACCGCCGGGCCTTCCGGCAGGTTTTCCTGGCCTTCGATCGTCACCCTGACATGCGAGCATAGAAGGGTCCAGCGGGCCCAGTAGCGGGCATCGATATGCGGCAGATTGCCCGATCTGGTCAGCAGGGCGACCAGGGTGTGCGGGATGATCATTATCAGCATGTAGAGATAGGAGCCAACTACGGCCATCATAGTCCAAAACATATGCAAGTTTTACATAACTTTTACATAGGTGTCAAGGCAGCATAAGTGGCGGTAAAAAAGGCTTAATCTGTGGATATCCGGACTGGCGGCCTATTGGCCGAGGTTGCCGAGGGTGCGCATCAGGTCGTCCATCATCTCCTCGCGGGTTTCGATGGCGCTCAGGATGGATTCAAAGCCGCGCTGGGCCAGGATCATGTCGCTGAATTCCTTGTCGATCTCGACATTGGAGGTTTCATGTCCGTTCGCCGTGGGGGTTCCGGGAGTGGTGGACCTTTCGGTGGTGACCGTCACATCACCGTTTTTGCCTTCAACCAGATTGGTGCGGATGGCCTTGTAATCTTTGGTGTTGGTGTTGGCCACATTGGAGGCCGCATTGTTCTGCAGGATGGTGGTGGCATTCAGGGCTGAAAGCAGGTCGGACATGGTTTTCTCCTTTCATACCCTTATCGGAAACCTGGCCTGCGGCTTGAGGTCCCGGAGCTGAATCCAAACCGGCAGAAGCCGCATCCAAACAATATAAACCCTTACAATGTCCGTTTCTATCTCACTGTTATTTTCCCAAGGAGGATAGTATGTACAGACAGGATAAGGAACGCAGACGCTATTCCAGGCGGAACATGTTCGAGAATGTTTCTT
>CAYWBU010000035.1:0-18786 GCA_964456565.1 uncultured Bacteriovoracaceae bacterium
GTGGAAGTCGCCGATCTGGTATATTCCAAGGCCACCTCCCGTCCGGCCCGCTGGGTCCTGGCGGTTGACGAACATTCCGACATCCGGTCCATCGAAGATCTGGAGGGCAAGAAGATCGCCACCGAGCTGGTCAACTTCACCAAAGATTTTTTCAGCAAACGCGGCATCAATGTCGAGGTGGAGTTTTCCTGGGGGGCCACCGAAGCCAAGGTGGTCGACGGCCTGGCGGATGCCATTGTCGAAGTCACCGAAACCGGCTCGACCATCAAGGCCCACAACTTAAAGATCATCGATGAACTGCTGGTGACCAACACCAAACTGATCGCCAACCGCAAGGCCTGGGTCGATCCTGAGAAACGGCCCAAGATCGAACAGGTCGCCATGATGCTCAAATCAGCCCTGGACGCGGCTGACATGGTGGGCGTCAAGCTGAATGTTCCCAACGACAAGCTTGACGAGATCATTGCGATGATGCCCGCCATCACCTCGCCCACGGTCTCGCCATTGCACAACCGCGACTGGTTCTCCATTGAGGTGATTATCCGGGAGCATCAGATCCGCGACATGATTCCGCGCTTGCTGGCTGCCGGCGCCAAGGGTATTATCGAGTATCCGCTAAACAAGGTGATGTTCTGAGATGATTACGCTTAAGACTCCTTCGGAAATTGCGATTATGCGGGACAACAACCGCATGATCGCCGAACTGTTCGAATATATCGAACCCATGGTCCAACCCGGGATCTCCACGGCCGAGATCGACAAGGAATGTGAACTGTTCATCCTGTCCCATGGCGGCCGCCCGGCCTTCAAAGGTTACGGCGGCTTTCCCGGCACCATCTGCGCCTCCATCAACGAGGTGGTGGTGCATGGAATCCCCGGACCGCGCAAACTGGCCGAGGGCGACATCTTCAGCATTGATGTGGGCGCCCTCAAAGACGACTTTTATTCCGACAGTGCCCGAACCTTTGCCGTGGGAAAAATCGCCGACAAGGCCCGGCGCCTGATGGACGTCACCCGCGAGAGTCTCTATGCCGGCATTGAACAGGCCGTCCCGGGCAACCATCTGTCCGATATCGGGCATGCCGTCCAGACCGTGGTGGAAGAGGCCGGATTCAGCGTGATCCGCGATTTTGTCGGTCACGGCATCGGCCGCCAGCTGCACGAAGATCCGCAGATTCCCAATTTCGGCCGCAAAGGCCAGGGACCGCTGCTTAAAGAGGGCATGGTGCTGGCCATCGAACCCATGACCAGTCTCGGTTCCTGGCGGGTCAAGATCCTCAAGGATGAATGGACCGCCGTCACCCTGGACCATTCACTTTCGGCCCATTTTGAGCACAGCATTGCAATCACCAAGGATGGTCCCTTTATCCTGAGCGAACTGTAGACAGCGTGCCCTGATCTCAGATTATGCAGACAGAAATTAGAGGTCTTTGAGGCGCGGCCCGGCAAAGCCTTCCAGATAATCCCGGATGTGAACTATGGCCCGCTCATATTCGGGTCTTGCCGCGGCCAGCAGCGACAGCCGCAGATGATTCGACCACTGCGGGCCGTAAACATCTCCCGGAGTGACCCGTACACCCATTTTAAGCAGATTGTTCTGATGAACCCGGCTGGGGGCATCTGTCTTCAGCCACAGACACGGTCCCCGGGTATGCCAGGCAGTATTGGCCCGCAAAAAGGCCAGCCGATGTTCCAGCTCTTTTTTCAGACGCAGGAGATGATCTTCAAAATCAGAGCCCTGCAACATTGCACACAGCGAACGCTGCAGGATGCCCGAAAGTGAAAGGTCATTGATCTCCTTCAGTTCCAGAAAACGGGCGGTCAGTGCTTCCGGCGGCACGGCAAAGGCAATCCGCATCCCCGGTCCCAGCACGGTGGAAAGGCTCTTGAGATAAATCACCCGGTCATTTCCATCATCGGCCTTCAACGGCCTGGAAGACAATATTCCTGAAAGCGGATCATCCTCGATAATATAGAAACCATTCCTGTCCGCCAGCCGCAGCAGAGCGCTGCGCAGCTCCGGCGGGATTACCCGTCCGGTCGGCACCTGACCCTGGGGCATGGTATAGAACAGCCGGATGCGGTCATCTCTCAAAAAATCAAGGTCGGCCTCCCGCTGCAGATAAGGTACCCGTTTTATCACGGCCCCCAGAGACTCAAAAATCCTGACAGCCCCGACATATCCGGGATCGTCGACCGCCACCACATCTCCGGGCCTGAGCAGGGCCAACCCGCTGAGAAACATGGCCTGCTGCGATCCCGAAGTAATTATCGGCAGCTGCCGCACGCCAAGTTTCCCAAGCCACAAACCGGCCTGTTCGCGCAGGGGTTCATAGCCCTGCGGCGGGTCATAGGCCGCCAGACCCGCGGCCGAGATTCTCAAAGATCCCGCCACCCACAACAGCATGTCCTGCGGGGCCCTGACGTCCGCCAGATTGACCGTGCCGTCGGAGCTGCAGCCGGCAACAAAGGTGCCGGCCCCCTGACGGGTCACCACCAGCCCTCTTTCTTCCAGAAGTTTATACACATTTCTGGCCGTCACCAGGCTGATATTATTTTTCAGCGCAAACTCCCGCAGCCCCGGCAATCTGGTCCCGGGCTGCATGCCCGCTGTAATCTCAGCTGATATTCTTTCGGCAATCTCTCTGTAAAGCAATGCATGCTCCTTGACAGATTTTATAATCAATGTAACACTTATGTTTAAGTGTTATTATTGTTATATAACACTAAGGAGGATGATATGCATGCAACAAATGACAGAACTACGGTAAACAGGGGCCTGGCCCAGATGCTCAAAGGCGGCGTGATTATGGATGTCACCACACCTGAACAGGCCAGAATCGCCGAAGAAGCCGGGGCAGTGGCCGTCATGGCCCTTGAGCGGGTGCCGGCCGAAATCCGCAAACAGGGCGGAGTGGCCCGCAAGAGTGACCCGGCCGTCATCAAGGCCATCCAGGCCGCGGTCAGCATCCCGGTCATGGCCAAGGTCAGAATCGGACATCAGACCGAAGCCCGCATCCTGGAAGCCCTTGAGGTCGATTATATTGATGAGAGCGAAGTGCTGACACCGGCTGACGACCAATTTCATATCGATAAGCACCAGTTTAAAATCCCCTTTGTCTGCGGCTGCCGCGATCTGGGTGAGGCCAGCCGCCGCATTGCCGAGGGTGCCTGCATGATCAGGACCAAGGGGGAGGCCGGCACCGGCAATGTAGTTGAGGCGGTGCGCCACATGCGCACCGTTGTCAGCCAGATCAGCACCCTCTGCGCCCTCAGAGATGAAGAGGTGGCCGCCTTTGCCCGCGATCTGCGCGCGCCCTTGGATATCCTGCAGCAGATAAGGACCCAACAGCGCCTGCCCGTGGTCAATTTTGCGGCCGGCGGCATTGCAACACCCGCGGATGCCGCCCTGATGATGCAACTCGGCGCCGACGGGGTCTTTGTCGGTTCCGGCATCTTCATGTCCGCCGATCCTGCCCGCAGGGCCCGAGCCATCGTTGAAGCGGTCACCCATTTCGACGATCCCAAAATTCTGGCGCGGGTATCCGAAGGACTGGGAGAGGCCATGGCCGGAATTGAAATACCTGACATCCCGGAAAATCAACGTCTGGCCGCCCGGGGCAACTGATGATCGGCATCCTGGCCCTGCAGGGCAGCTTCAAAGATCACCGCGCCAGCCTGAAACGTTTCGGGGCGGAATCAGTCCTGGTCCGCAGGCCGGCTGATCTCGACGGCCTGACCGGCCTGATCATTCCCGGCGGAGAAAGTACGGCTATTCGCAAGCTGGCCTGCTCTGCCGGACTCATTGATCCGCTGGCGCAGATGTTCTCAGACGGTCTGCCCGTGTGGGGCACCTGTGCCGGAGCAGTGCTGCTCTGCCGGGATGGCCTGTGGCCCTTAATCGATGCCGAAATCAGCAGAAATGCCTACGGTCCACAGCTTTACAGCCAAACGGCAAAAGGTCAGCTCCAGACTTCAGGTATAACCACTGAGATGATTTTTATCCGCGCACCCCGGTTCAAGGCACTCCATCAGGACATTATGATCTTGGCAAGATATGAAAATGAACCTGTCGCCGTCAGGCAGAAAAATGTGCTGTTGACAACCTTCCATCCGGAACTTTCGGATGATGCCTTTTTTACATCTTATTTCCTGGAAATGGCCAGCTGAACGGGATTGTAGGCTAGTCGCCGCAGGTTTCCCCTGCGCCCTTGGCCGGCAGTTCACTGATCCCGGGATCCATATCTATATCCCGACCATCAAGCCTGTCCACGATAACAGCCTTGAAACGTTTGGCATCCCTGAAGTCCGGATTGACCTCTATTGCCCGGTCGATCCACTCCAGGGCCTTGGCAAAATCTTTCAGGTCAAAATGGAGCCGCGCCACATTGAAATACAGATTCTCATCCTGAGGTGATATTTCAAGGGCCTTCATGTAATTTCCCAGGGCCTCGTCAAACATCTGGGTCTTGCGCAGTTCTATCCCGAATTCATTGAAGATATGTTTGTTTTCATCTTCAAAGATAGCCTCGATCTGGGTCAGTTTCTTAAAGACATCCTTGGCCTTGTCAACTTCCCCCATCTCCATATACAGCGTTCCAATCCCGAAATTGGCCTTGATATTCTCCTGGTCAATCTTGAGTGCCGAGGTGTACTCCCATTCCGCCGAATTAAACTCCCGGCGTGAACGGTGTTTTTCTGCCAGGGCAATATGTTTATCAAGCTGTTTTTCTTCCTTGGTCTTGACCTTGAAATTGGGGTCAAAGGTATATTTCTTGAGAAAATCCTGACACGGCACCTGAATCTCTATCCCGGTAGGATTCCCGTCGGTCCCCAGATACATCACCTTGACAGTCTCGGCATCAAGCTGTTCCGCCCGGCAGTAATTTTTGATTATCTGGGTTTTCTGGGTATGGCCTGTTCCCAAAGTCATCTTGGACTCTTCAAAAAAAATTCCACTTATCTTGGCACCGTTCATATCCATCTTAATAAAATCGGTTCAGCATTATCAGAAGTTTAGGTTTTTTTGCAATCCTGTCGCGCTATTCTTGACGGCAGCCGCTTAAATATGGCACCCCTTAAATAACAAATTGATAACAGGAGATAAAAATGGCAAAACTTGCCTTCGCCGGCGCCGGCAATATGGCCGAAGCAATTATCACGGGAATAACTGCAGCCGGGCTTTACAACGCAGGAGATATCCTGATTTTTGATGTCAGCCAGGCCCGTATGAGCGAGCTGCAGAAAAACCTTGGGGTCACTCCCGCAGAAAATCTCAGCCAGCTGGCAAAAGACTGCGATGCCCTGCTCCTGGCCGTCAAACCCGATAAGGTCGCTTCTGTCGCCAAGGAAATCAGCAATAGTATCAAGGGTAAACCTGTTATCAGTATCGCGGCCGGCATAACCATCAATGACATTACCGCGATCCTTGGACAGGAGGCCCCGGTTATCCGGGTCATGCCCAACACCCCGGCACTGGTGCAGTCCGCAGCTTCCTGCATCGCCCCTTCTGAAAACTGTTCAAGGGCGGACATCGAACTTGCAAAAAAGATCTTCTCAGCCATCGGAATCTGCCTTGAAACCGAGGAAAAACTGCTCAATGCCGTAACCGCGCTCAGCGGATCCGGGCCGGCCTTCTGTTTCATGTTCATGGAGGCCCTCGCCGACGGCGGTGTCAGGGCAGGGCTGCCCCGCGACATGGCCCTGCAGCTGGCCGCCGCCACCATGAAAGGCTCGGCCGAACTCTGTCTCAAGAGCGGCACGCATCCCGGAAAACTCAAGGACATGGTCACATCTCCTGGCGGCACAACCATTGCGGGAGTGGCGGCACTTGAAAAATCCGGCCTGCGTTCGGCAGCCATGGAGGCTGTCAGGGCCGCATTTGAAAGGGCGGTTGAACTCTCAAAAAAATGACCGTCCCTATTGGACGGTCATTTTCAGCATTTCCTGAGTGATAACCCTGTCCCGACCTTCTTCTTTGGCCTGGTACAGGCATTTATCGACACGACTTACCATAATCTCGGAGGAAACATCCTCGCTCTTGTTGAACGGATCATAACAGGCGACTCCAAAGCTCGCCGTAACCCTGATAACTGTGCCCTTGTAGTCCACCCGCATCTCGGAAATCAGTTTGCGCAGGCGTTCCGCCAGGGCGGCCGCACCTTCAAGATCAGTCTCGCCGACCGAAAGCAGGAACTCTTCCCCGCCATAACGGGCCAGCCAATCCATATTCTCACGGATGACTCCCCGGATACATTTCACAAATTCCTTGAGCACCAGGTCGCCGGCCTGATGGCCGTAGGTATCATTGACCTGTTTGAAATGATCGATATCACAGAGGATCAGCGCCATGGGATGATGGTAACGGTGGGAACGCTTGATCTCATAGGGCAGATGCTCCGTCAGATAACCGCGATTGTAACAGCCGGTCAGGGCATCGGTGATGGAAAGCATCTTGATCTCATCCATGGCCTTCCTGAGGGCGATCTCGGCCTCCTTGCGCTGGGTTATATCCGACATGATGCCTGTAGTGCTCAGGATCTCATCACCCTCCATAACCATTCGCATCGAGATCCGCACATACATCACATTTCCGTTTTTCTTGAGGACCCGGGTCTCGGACAAGGTGTTCTGGTCACCGATGGCCTGTTGCAGACTCTCGGTGAACCCGGCAACATCCTCCGGATAAATAAACCGCGTAAAGGGCGAACCGACGATCTCATCCATGGAATAGCCCAGCACAAATTCCGCCACCGGCGAAGCATAGGTGTAACGTCCCTCCCGGTCCAGCTGGAAGGTTATATCATTCATGTTCTCAATCAGGCCACGGTAGAGCTCCTCGCTCTGCCGCAAGGCTTTCTCGGTACGCTTGATCTCGGAAATATCCGCCATTACGCCACTGATACCGGTCACCTCCCCGCCGTTATAAATCAAGGCCGTCGCTGACCGCACGTACACATCGCGTCCGTCACTGCCCACCAGACGGAATATACTCACCGGGGTATTGTTGCCTTCCACGGCGGCGGAAAATGTCGATATCATCAGGGCGGCATCCTGCTGGTGGATGAGACTCCCAATCGGACGCCCCACGATCTCTTTGGCCTTAAAACCCGTCAGGCTTTCAATGCTATCGCTTACATAGGTCAGCGCCCCCTGGGTATCCAGCGCAAAATAGACATCTGCCCCATCCTCAACCAGAATCCGGTAGGCCTTCTCCGAGTTTTTGTGCTCACTGATATCCCGCGTGATGGAAACCACCCCGTTCACACTGCCCGCACCGTCACGCAGAAAATTAGCCTGCGTCTCGGTCCAGATCACATTTTTATCCTCACGCACCATTTCCAGCTCAAGGGGTTCGGTTTCAATCCGGCGCTGCGGGTTTGAACGTATAAGCTGCATCATTTCGGCAACATGTTTCGACAGCCGCCGGGCCGAATCGGGTGTCATGATCTTTTTAAGACCGTCGGCATCGGGCCGCCACAGATCAAAATCTTTTTCAGAATAACCCAGAATCTGGCGGATCGAGGGACTGACATAGCGCGGAATCATATTCATATCCCACACCACAATCAGGTCATCGACATTATTCAGTATGGCCCTGAAAAGACTCAGGCGGTCTGACGCCGGCTCCTGCTCCACTGCAACATTAGCGACCGGATCCTCGGCCTGTTTGGGCGTCTCCCGGCGCTGCATGGCGGCCAGAGATTCTTTACGAATGGCAATTTCACGGTCCAGATTGCGGACATCTTCCCGCACCTTCTGCATTTCGGACTGCAGTTTTGATTTCCGGACCCGCGTCAGCAAAAAACTGATAACAGCATAAATCAAGGCCCCGGCAGCAAATGTAATAATCGGCAACTGAAATTCCACTTAAACAAATCTCCCTGTTTATAGTATCGACAACTCCCCTGTATCATTTAAGAACAGATTAAGAAATGAGGATTTATTTCAATGGCAGGCTTAGCATAAAACCGTAAACAGTCTCTTTTGAGACCGGATCTTTGGTGGCATAAAAGACAGGTGCTATCTCATATGCGCCAAAGGCCAGGCCCCCGATAAGGCCCAACCCGGCACCCTTTGCCAGCCGGTCATAATGTTCACTGGGATGTTCCATAAAGGGCAATGTGGCCGCCCCCACCATGGTACCGATCGCAGCACCCCACAGGGCGTCTTCCATGACAACCTGGAGCGAAGAAGCTGCACGGGCCTGTACCGAGAAACAGCACAGACCCGTAATAATCATCAGAATAATCAGCATTTTTTTCATGCAGGTTATTTTAACCTGTTTTCAATCCGCATAGCAAGACTATCTGCATCCAGCCCGAAACACTTCAGGCAGGCCTTGGACGGACCGGAGGGCGGGAAACCTTTTATCCCAACCGGCTCCAAATCGACGGCAATTCCGCTGGTGGCCGCCAGATAGGCAATGTGGGCCGCCAGACCGCTGATTTCCAGATGATCCTCCACCACAAAGACCGGACCCTTTGCCGCCGCATCCCGCACCTCGGTCGCATCCAGCCCAAAGGGTGCCGAAACGCCGACAACCTCAACCTTGATTCCCTTGGCGGCCAGGATATCCCAGGCAGCCAGGGCATTGGCACTCATGGCGCCCAGCGCAAAAACCGTTGCCTTGTCGCCCGGTCTGAAATGATAGGCCTCGCCATAGTTGAATTTGCGACCCTTGAAATATTCCGTGCCGTTCTCATCGGTGATCACCGCAAGCTTGGAACGTCCCATGCCCACAAAACAGTTGCCGGGGGTGCTGAGTGACCAGCGCGTGGCCAGATCGGTCTCATTGGGGTCAACCGGGATAATGATCTTATAGCCCTCAAGATTTTTCATCAGCCCCAGATAATCGATACACTGGTGGGTCTTGCCGTCCTCGCCCACATCAATTCCGATATGGGTGCAGAACAGTTTCATGTGCGCATTATTGACGGCATTGAGCCGCTGCTGGTTATAGGTCTCGTCCACGCCGAACATCCCGAATCCGGCAAAGACACTCACCACATTTTGGGAGGAAAGGGACCCGGCCATAACCGCCACATTGTGTTCGGCAATTCCGGCCTGGAAAAACTTATCCGGGAATTCCCTGCCAAAAGCCGCGGTCTTCACACTGCCCGCCAAATCACAGTCAAATACGACAATGTTGGCATCCGCATTCACCCGGCCCACATCCAGCAGGGCATTCCCGAAGGCCGAACGGTTATCGGTCTGTTTATCGGCGCCGTACAGCGTCGGCGTTCCGGCCTGGATGGCCGGGAAGGGCCAGCTGTGTTCCGGAATATTTTCATCAATCGGCTCATCGCGCAGGGCCTTCAGGTCCTCAAACGGCCATTCCAGTTCAAGTTCATCCAGGGCCTTCTGCATCTCATCAGCATTGACCGGAGCACCGTGATAGCCTTCCTTGTTCTCCATGAACGAGACCCCTTTGCCCATGGTGGTATGGGCAAGGACCATATAGGGGTTATCCTTATCTTCATTGGCGGTCTTGACGGCGGCATAGATGGCCTTCAGATCATGTCCGTCAATCTCCAGCACCTTGAAGCCGTTGGATTCATATTCCAGCTTGAGGTCCTGCGGCATCACCTCGGCCCGATTACCCGAGATCTGCAGCATGTTGTTGTCGATAAAGACCGTTATATTGTTGAGGTTATATTTTCTGATAAAACGCCGGGCCTCGGCAATCTGGCCTTTCTGCTGCTCGCCGTCGCCCATGATCACATAGCAGTGCATATCTTCATTCTTGACACGACCGCCGACCGCATAGCCGGCCGCCACCGAAAGACCCTGGCCGAGGTTGCCGGTCCCCCACGGCACGCCCGGGACCGTCGGTTCCACATGCCCCTCGAAAACGCTGCCGACCCGGCGAAAACCCTTGATAACCAGCTTGGGATCAAATTGGCCACTGCGGGCCAGCGCCGAATAAACCGCCGGGGAGGTGTGCCCGTGCGAAACCACCACTTTGTCATGCTCCATGTCAATCACATGATAGAGGAGCGTATAGATATCGACCGAAGACATGGACCCGCCGGGATGGCCGCTGCCGGCAAGATGCGTCATGGCCACAATATCACCTCTGGAAAGCGCGGCCTTTTTTCTTATTTCAGCAAGCAACTGGGACGTAACATCCTTTAACATTATATCTACCTCTCAATTATTTTATTTAATAAAAATATACATGACATTTTTTACACATTACAATTAAAAACACTCAATTCAATGTCACACCCATCCCTTAACATCTAAATCTTTAATTGTACAGAAAGAGGTCCGGCATCTCAAAATACCGGATACGGAAGGGCCCTCCCTCCCGTATCCGCAGAATCATTATTTAAGGTTAGCCAGAGATTCCAGCAGGATCTGGGTCGGATCCAGGGCCGGCAATTTCGAAAAATGCCCGAGCTGCATCCGGCAGGCACCGCAATCCGACATAAAGGCCTCGGCCCCGGTTTGAATAATGGCATCGCCGGCAATCCGGCCCAGTTTGACCGCATTTTCCTCGTTTTTACGCTTAAAGCCATAACTGCCCGAAAGGCCGCAGCAATTGTCATCCAGCACCGTCAACTCCAGCCCCGGAATCATCTCCAGCAGACGCACAGCCGGATAGCCGATCCCCGATGCCCGCAGATGACAGGGCACATGGTAGGCGATCCTGCGATTGACCGGACCGAAGGCCGGCTCCACATATCCGTCCTCGATCAGATTGAGGACATATTCATGTACATTATAGATATTCTCCGAAACCTTTTTGCCTTCGGGAACATCCAGGATGCCGGGATAGTCATGCATCAGGGTCAGACCGCATGAAGTGCAGGCATAGACCACATCGTAGCCCTTATCGATATAGCCCGCCAGGATGCGGGCATTCTTCTCGGCAAACCGCCTGGCGGTTCTGATATCGCCGTTACCCAAGGCCGGCAGACCGCAGCACACCTGGTTGGGAACCACCACCTTCAGCCCGATTGCGGCCAGCATATCGCGAATGGCACGGCCCAGCTCGGGCTGGTTGTTGTTCAGAAAACAGCCATGGAAAAAGACTACCTTGCGGCGTCCCTTGCCCTTCCAGCGCCAACTTTTATTGAGCGAATCAAAATGAAACTTGGGGAAAGGCATGTAGGTGGATATCCCCATCAGGTTGAAAACCTTTTTGGTGATATCCCAGCCGGTTACGGTATTGGCAATCGGGGAGGCCAGAGATCCCAGCATCCCCAGATAATAGTTGTTGGCAAACAGGATATTGGCCGGGGACGGCAGATGTTCCTCGGCATACTTCAACTGGGCCTTCAAAATGATCTCGGCCGGATTGACTCCATAGGGACAGGCCACTTCGCAGCGCTTACACTGGGTGCAGCGCTTGAGCCAGTCATCCACACTGGACTCACCGGCCAGTCGAAAACGCTGGGCATCGGGTCCCGCCTGTTTGGGTCCGGGATACAGGGGATCGATCTTGAAAACCGGACAGTTTTCAACACAAATGGTACATCTTATACAGTGCTCAAATTCGGATTTCATGACAGCTGTTCCTCGCACTTGTTTGCAACGGCATGACCGGTGGCAATCGCCAGGCCATGGCCGCACTGATATTTCATAATCTCGGAGAAGGCCAGGATGCTCCCGCAGACAAACAGGTTCTGATAATCGGCCTCCTCTGGCCTGAAATCCTTATCCACCCTGATTCCCGCCTTTTCCACCGCGTGACCTCTTTCAAAGAAGTCCTGATTGAACCAGTTCTCACGGCCCTCCGGAATAAAGGCCGGCAGCCCGAAAACCGTCTCTTCCACACCCTCACGCTGCTGGGCATACAGCCCGCCGGAAACAAAAGAACCGGTGGCCAGCACATAAACACTGCCTTCGACGCGCGTGGGCCGCCCGCTGCGGCTCAAGGTCACGGCCTCGATCACACCTCCGCTCTTCTCGACACTGGCGATCCCCTTACCCCAGTAAACGTCTCCGCCCAGGGACTGCAGATAATTTTTCAGGGTCTTAAACAGCCGCAGGCCCGGGATAGAGGGTGGGATTGTCGGAATTTCAAAGATCTCACGATCCAGTTCATTGCGGATCTGGGTAATGATATCCAGGGTGGAGCCGATCCCGAGAACCGCCGGCAAGGCAATCTTGCCGTCCGGGATCTCCGTACTCTTAAGCCAGGCGATGAAATCCTTGCGAAAGGCGGGATCCTCAAATTTGGTGGCAATCCCGAGAGTCGTGGCAACCCCGGCGTCAAACACCGAATATCCCGCATTCTTGTGCTGGGCCATGATATAGCTCGGGAAAAAATCCTTGATCTTTTTAAACGAAATCACATGCAGATATTCATCTGCCCCCATCCGGGCATTCTTCATTGTATCCGGCACCAGACAGGTGGTCTTGCGGGTCCCGATCGGGGTCATGATATCCTGATTGGTCTTGGCATCCCCATGGTAGGGATATCGGGCGGTTTGCATGACATCCGTGAAAAAATCCAGGGAGTCCCGAATGCCCTTCTGCCCCACCAGCTGATAGGGATGTTCCTTGGGCAGCTGTTTGATGCCTTCCAGCGGCTTTGCGGTTCCGCCCAGAACGTCAATGCAGCCCGTTGACAGGCAGCACACCGGATCACCCTTGGAGATCAGCGCCACCTTGCGGCCCCTGCGGGCCAGGGCTATGGCCGCCGTCAGCCCGGACATACCACCGCCGACAATTACTGCTTCATATCTTCCTGTACTCATTACTGCTCCATATTCAAGATGCCGAGATAAATCCCCTCGACCAGCTGTTCCTCGCGCAGCTGGTCCCCCCAGAGGGCCGGCTTGACCCCCTTGAAGCGCCGCTGCAGAAAATCCTTGAGCGCCCGCATTGATTCATCAGTGCTTACGCGGCCCATCTCCTGGATTATACCCAAGGCCCGGTAGGTGCAGAACCCACCCTGACAGGGACCCATCCCCAGACGGGTCCGGTGCTGGATATCCCCGATCGACTTGGTGCCGATACGGTTCACCACGCTCTCAACATCCTGGCGGGTCACCAGTTCACACTCGCAGACAATCTCACTGAGATCCTTGAGTCTTTTGGAAAGCGGATAGCCGCTCAGATATTCCTGGCCTTCAAGCGGCAGTTCCGCCGTACGGCAGGGTTCATGCAGCTCGAAAACTTCCTCCATGAGGGTGTCTGTCAGCTTCTCGGCCATCAGGCGGTAGGTGGTCAGCTTGCCGCCCAGGATCGAATACATTCCGTTTTGATGATTGATGATCTGGAATCCGCGTGAAATCTTGCGGCCGTCACCACCACCGCCGGCCTTAAGCAGGGGCCGCACGCCGGTATAGGTGCGAATCAGCCTGGTTTCGCCAAATTTGGGAATCATCTGTTCGGCCTCATAGGTGACCACGTCCACCTCCTGGGTATCCACCAGGATCTCATCCGGATCATCACAGGGAATGGAGGTGGTTCCGGCCAGGCAGACCGCCTCGTTCGGCACGATGATATCACCGTCTGAAGGCGGGCGCAGGCGGTTGACCACCATGTTGGTCAGACGGTGATTGGTGATCACCAAACTGCCCTTGGAAAGACTCATGGGCACATCCACCCCGGCCAGCTTGGCCACCTTGGCACCCCAGGCACCGGTGGCATTGACAATCACCCGGGCACGCAGCTCCTTGACCTGCCCGGTAAACTGGTCTTCGGCCCTCACGCCCACCAAGCGGCCCTTTTCCTTTATGAAATCAACAACCTTGTGATGAATCAGGATATTGCCGCCGCGATTTTTTGAAGAAATGGCGTTCAACATGCACAGCCGGAACGGGTCAACCGAACTGTCCGGCACCATAATGGCCTCTTCCATGGCCGGATTAAGGTTGGGCACCAGCTCAAGCGCCTTGCTGGGCGAAAGCACCTCGGTTGCAATCCCGACCTTTTCACAGCTCTTGAGAAACCGGTCACGGTAGGCCTTGGAATCACCCGGGAGCCGCACAAAGAGGCCCTCGGTCTGTTCCACGCACTTCTCGCCGATCTTGCGCAAGATCATGTTCTCAGTGATGCACTCGTTGGCGGCCTCCTCATCATTGACCACATAGCGTCCGCCGCTGTGCAGCAGCCCATGACATGCACCGGTGGCCCCGGCTGCAAAATCATCCTTTTCTATGAGGTAATGCGAGATGCCTCTGAGTGCGAGATCCCTGGCAATGCCACAACCCGTAGCACCGCCGCCGATGATGATTACGTCTGTTTCAATCATAGGGGGGTATTACCTTCTCACATTTTTTTGGAATTAAAATTTATACATCCCTTTTTTAATTGGTCAAGAGTCCTTTATTATCCAGCTCGACGGCATCGACTAGCTGGTTGTATATATTGGGAAATACAACCGAAATTAAATCCCATTCATATATCTGAGGTGATTCACTCCCCTTCCCGAACAGATCAATCGCCAGATCAAGCCCCCTGATGAAGGTGTCCACTGCCCGGACTTCACCATGACGGTCATATTCCAGGACATTGATATCGGCATCGGCCTCATACAGCGCAATATATTCATGGGCATTCTTGCGATAGGCCAGCCGCAGTGACCTGAAAAGACTGTCTGTCAGATCTATGCCCTCCTGGGCCAGCGAGACAAAGACCGCCCCGGCAATATCGGCACACATCTTGACCAGCCCGGTCCGGGTATCCTCGTCGGAAATGGTCATATGGGCATGTTCATAATCAATGGAGAGGTCCACCTGACAGATGCGCCTGCGATCCGTATGCCGGTACACCTCTCCCAGCAGCCCCATCTCAAGGGCAAAATCCGAGGGCACCGGACAGCGCCGCGCCAGTGAGCACCTGATGGCAAACTCACTCGAGAGCGGATAGCGGAAGGCGGCCAGATAATTCAGAAAATCCACATCTCCCAGCAGAATTCCGAGCGAACGCACCAGAGGCGCCACAAACAGCCGCGTCACCCTGCCATGCATCCGGTTGCTGACCCTGACATAGTAACCTTTTGAATATTCATAGCGCATCCCGGAATTCACCAGCGGATATACCAGCCGGGCCAGCAGAGTCCGATCATAGCTGATTATATCGCTGTCATGCACGGCAATCACCCTCGTATCGCCGCAACCCATGAGATAGCCCATGGCCAGCCAGACCCCCAGGCCCTTTGAGGGCCGGCGCGGATTAACAAATCCGGCTTCAGCCAGCCGGCCAAGCACCTTCTTGACCCCGCTGCCGCTCATGCAGATCAGCTTGGTCTCCTGGGGCAGCACCGCATAGTAGTCTCCGGCCTTTTTCATCTCGGCGCGGGTCGCCCCCTCCAGCACCACCACAATCCGGGTCAGGTATCCCACGCTCATAAGCTCATTGGTAATCCGCGGAAAGGCCTCGCCCTGGATGTCATCAAAGGTGCTGCACAAGATCAGCGAAACCGGATTTTTCTCCACATCTTTAGCGATCCGCCGTTCCAGACGTTCCAGATCGATATCCCCAATCTGATGCAGGGTTGCAAAACTCCCGTTCTGATAGAAGTCACCCATGCCGACCTCCTTTTAAAAAGTTTCCCCTTTAAACGGTCATTGCATTGACAGCTGTGTTCCATCCCTCAGGACCTACTCCGTCGGCCCTGAAAATATGACCTTCCAGATCCGCCGGGATCTCCATATATGAACCGTCCGGCCGCCTCACGACCACCGGAATATCCACGGCCCGCAGCATATCGATATCATTGGGGCTGTCACCCAATCCCAACGTCTGCCAGCTGGATTCAGGATAGGAGTCCGCAATGATGCGGGTCAGCCGCCTGACGGCCGACCCCTTGTCACTCGGACCCATGGCATGCCAGAAACGTCCACCGCGAACGCAGCGCAGACCGGCCTGCTCAATTTGCCTGATAAAGTCTTCATGGTCATCATCGTCGCAGAAGATAAACGGTTCCGAAAAATCACGCCGATGCGAAAGCCCGGCCGACACCTCATCCAGCCCGGTCATCCGGGCCACCTCGGCCACCGTCATGTCGGCATAGCCGCGGATGGCGGTGCCGGTTTTTGCGGCAACCTCGTGCAGGATCTCCACCACGACCGCATAAGGGCTGCCCAGGACCAGGTACTGAAAATCCCCCCGCTCCTGCAAAGGCTCATCGATTACCAGACCATGTCCCTGCGGGAAAAAAATTGCGCTGCCGTTTTCCGCAATAAAAAACCGGGCAAAAAAAGGCTGCCGGCTGAGCACTTCAATCTCGGCCGCCGTCTTGCTGGAAACCGCCGCCAGCATGATACCCCTTTGGCTGATGCGCCGCAGGGCCGGCAGGGCCGCTGCCATGGAATAGTCGTGATGATCTAGGAGGGTCCCGTCAAGGTCGGTAAATATAAGCTGGTTTTTATCCTTGCGCATTCAGAAATAATAACATCCGGCATCCCCAATGTCCACCTTACAACCCCTGTTGGCAACTGCAACTACTCGATTTTCCTAAGTTACTCATTTATTGCCTATCCCCGGTAACTATGCTAAGGCTAGAATCAAATTGATATTCAAGGAGGAAAGTCATGATCGGCGGACTTGGCATGACCGAGCTTATAATAATTCTGGTGATCGTACTGGTCATCTTCGGTGCCGGCAAACTGCCCGAGGTGGGCGGCGCTCTTGGCAAAGGCATCAAAAATTTTAAATCAGCCGTCAATGAAAATGATGAGCTTGAAAAAAAGAAAGATCCTGAAAAAGACGATAACCCGGTAAAACCCGAATAAAAAAAAGGGGGCCCAAGGCCCCCTTTTTCATCAATACTTCCTGCCCTAGATTTTCTTGTTGGAATTTCTCCAGATCTTCATGCGTTCGGCCTCTTTCACAAGCTCGTCCCTGAAGTCGGGATGGGCCAGATTGATGAGCTCCTCAGCCCGCTGCCATGTTGGTCGGGCCTGCATCTGGGCCGCACCATATTCGGTGACCACATAATCGACCATCTGCCTGGGGATGGTGGTTATGGTCTCCTTCTCGAAGAAAGGCTTGATGCGCGAATGTTTTTCACCATTGGAATCGGTATAGGTGGATGTCAGACAGATAAAGCTCTTACCGCCCTGCGACCACTGGGCGCCCAGCACAAAATCCCACATCCCGCCATTACCCGAGACCTGATGAATCCCCAGACTTTCGGCATTGACCTGGGAATAGAGATCGATCTCCATGGCATTGCAGATGGAAATAAAATTGTCATGTTTGGCGATAATGCGCGGATCATTGGTGTAATCCACCGGATAAGAGGCTATGGCGGGATTATTATCCATGAAGTCATACAGCCGCTGGCTGCCGATGGCAAAGGTATAGGCCACCCGGTAACGGTCAAAGGTCTTCAGCCGACCCGTCATGCGCCCCGATTCAATCATGTCCACATAGGCATCCACCAGCATCTCGGTGTGGCCGCCCAGATCCTTGAGATCGGATTCGGCAATCAGTTTGCCGACGGCATTGGGCATCCCGCCGATTCCCAGCTGAATGCAGCAGCCGTCGTGCACATATTCCATGATATGCCGGGCGATCAGCTCATCTTCGGCACTGGGATCCGCTCCCGGGATATCCGGCAGGGCCTGCTCATTGGGGGCTTCGATAATATAGTCCACCTGCGAAATATGGACACTCTCCTCAGCCCCTCCCAGACAGACCGGCATATTGGGGTTGACCTCAACCACCACATGCTCGGCCATCTCCATATTGGCTAAAGTCTCGGAATTCTGGGGCCCCAGGTTGAAATAACCGTTGGCATCCATGGGACTGACCGCACTTACGGCCACATTTCTGTAGTTATAGGTAGTGTTCCTGTACATGTGCGGGGCCCGGTGATAGAGGATGGGTGAATAAAAACCCAGGCTGTAATCCCGCTGCATGATGCGGGTGATCTTGGAGAACTGCCAGTCATGATAAATGAAACTGCCCGGATGTTTGGCGGTCTCGGGCACCGGCGGCAGGGTCACTGCGCCATAGATCGAAACCTCTTCAAGTTCGGCGTGCCGTTCGGCCAGGGCCTGATCAAACAAGACCGGTTTGCCGTTAAAAAAACCATAATCAACAATATCTCCCGACTTGACAACCGCTGCCGCCTGCTCGGGGGTAACCAGTTTTTTCTTGTATTCCCGTGAATATTCCAAGGAAAACCTCCTCCTGCCAATATCATATTTATTTTAGTATATTGTACATATTGTGCATTATCCATACATGTCAACCGTTAAAAATTAGACAACTTTTGGACATTCATTGCCCAGAATACAACTCCACAGAACCCCCTGATATCCGGCTTTTTTTATATTCATTATTGAAAAAATTCAGATCCTGTGGCTTGGTAGCAAGATACAGGAGTATCTGTCATGGGCACTAAGCCTACGTACGAGCAACTTGAACAGCGCCTCGCAATGCTGCAGGAGACCCTCGGAGACTCGTCCGCGAACTCCGCAGGTGATTTGCAGGATGATTATCTACGGCTGGCCGCCAACATCAACGACGCCATCTTCGCTCTGGACGAATCCGGCTGTTTCAGCTACGCCTCGCCGGTCATTGAAAAGATCACCTCCTTTTCTCCGGAGGAGATCAAGGGTAAAGATTTTTCTTTTTTCGTTCACCCCCAGGACCGGGCCGAGGTCATGAACCGTTTCATGCAGACCTTAAAGGGCGATGAACGCCCCATTGAATTCCGGATCGTCGACAAAACCGGCAAAACCATTCATATTGCAATCTCCTTCCGGCCGGTATTCAAGGACACCCTTTTTTCAGGCCTGACCGGAATCATCAGCGACATCACCCAACGCAAGAAAAACGAGATGGAACTGCAGCAGTACCGCGAACAGCTTG
>CAYWBU010000036.1:0-269 GCA_964456565.1 uncultured Bacteriovoracaceae bacterium
GCATCGACCACCACCGTGATGTGTTCCAGAAACAAGGAGGACCGCGTGAAATTCATCGTCCCACTTATCCCGGCGTTGATCCTCGTCATCTTCGCCATGACCGCGCAGGCTCAGATCCTGCCGAAGAAGCCCGACGTGGAGACCCTGGACAACGGTCTGACCATAGTCACCATGCCATGGAATTCGCCGGGCATGGTGGCGTACTACAGCCTCGTGAGAACCGGCTCGCGGGACGAGACCGACGCCGGCCACACCGGCTTCGCCCACCT
>CAYWBU010000036.1:292-927 GCA_964456565.1 uncultured Bacteriovoracaceae bacterium
GGAGAAGATCCAGGAATTCGGCGCCGACAACAACGCCTTCACCTGGTTCGACATGACCTGCTTCACCGTGACCTTGCCCACCGTCGTTCTGCCCGAGATGATCGAGATCGAGGCAGACCGTTTCCGCAACCTCGACTACAGCGAGGCCGACTTCAAGACCGAGACCGGGGCGGTTATGGGCGAGTACAACATGAACGCATCTAACCCGGGCATGATCATGGAGGAGAAGCTCCTCGAGACGGCCTTCGAACGCCACACCTACGGACACACCACGATGGGCTACCTCGCCGACGTGAAGGCGATGCCGGGCTATTACGAATACTCCAGGCGTTTTCACAACCGCTACTACACCCCGGATAACGTGACAATCATTGTGGTGGGCGACTTCGATCGCGACGACGTGCTCGAAAAAATAAAGACCGAATACGGCACCTGGAAGGGTAAGCGGCGCAAGACCCGCGCGAAGGCCGAGCGCCCCCAGAAGGCTCCCAGAAACGTTCACATCCCATGGACGGGGACCACGGCGCCCAAGATGACCATCGCCTACAAGGCCCCATCCTTCGACCCGGCGAAAGACAGCGCGGCGATGGAGATCCTCTCGCACCTGGTCTTCGGCGAGTCGAGCCCGCTGTATC
>CAYWBU010000036.1:937-17195 GCA_964456565.1 uncultured Bacteriovoracaceae bacterium
AAGCTGGTGGTGGAGGAGCGAAAGGTGCTCAGCATGAGCGCCTCCAACGGGATCTTCGCCCCGCTCTCCAGAGATCCCTTCCTCTTCCAGATCGAGCTCACCCTGGCCGAGGGGACCACCTTCGACGAGGTCCAGGAGGCCATCGACAAAGAGATCGAGACCCTGGTGAACGGTGAGGTCCCCGTCGACCGAATCGAGGCGGTAAAATCCCACGCCCGTTACTACTTCGAGCTCGGGCTCGAGACCCCCTCCGACGTGGCCGTAACCCTGGCCATGTTGATCTCGGCCACAAGAGATCCCAATGCAGTGGATCGCTTCGGCGAGGCGCTCGTGGATGTGACACCGGAGAAGGTCATCGACGCGGCCAGGCGCTACCTCATTTCCGATGGACGCACCACGGTTACCCTCTCCCCCGAGAAGGGAGGCGCGAAATGAAGACGACCCTCTCGATCGCAATCGCATTCTTTGTGTCCTTGCTTGTTGGCGGCTGCTGCGAGCCACTCCCCCCGAAGAAGCCGACGGTGCCCGAGCCGATCATCACCGAGCCGGACGGAGGAGCCGAGGAACCCGAGCCCGCCCCCGAGGCCGCCTTCGTCCTCCTGCCTTCGGACGATTCGAACACGGTGAGCTTCCGCTTCCTCTTCGAAGCCGGTTCCGCGAACGATCCCGAAGGACAGAAGGGAATGACAGCGCTGTGCGCCTTCCTGATGGCGAATGGCGGCACCACCGCCCTCACCTACCCCGAGCTGACCGAAGCCCTTTTCCCCATGGCGGCAGACATCTCGGTGAACGTTGACAGGGATCAGACAGTCTTCTTCGGTCGGGTCCACAAGGACGAGGCCGCCAGGTACTACGAGCTCATCCGCGACGTGCTCGTCTCCCCCAGGATGGAGGAGAAGGATTTTCAGAGGATAAGGGATCAGGTCAAGACGGACCTCACCCTCTCCCTGAAGGGGAACGACGACGAGGAGCTGGGCAAGGCAGCCCTGCACTGGCTGATGTACGAAGGTCACCCGTACGGCCCACCGGTCCAGGGGATCGCTTCCGACCTCGATGGCTCGACCCTGGAGGCGGTGAAGGAACAGAGGGAGAAGAACTTCTGCGCTTCGAGGCTGACCATCGGGCTCGCGGGCGCATACGGCGACGATCTGATAGAGACAATCCGAAAGGACATGGCTTCACTACCGGACAAATGCGAGCTCAGGGAACCCACCCAGGCGGCGTCTCGCCCAGAGGGGAGGAGAGTTCTGATTGTCGACAAGCCATCGGCGCAATCTACTGCCATCTCCATCGGCTTCCCCATCGACGTGAAGCGAGGAGACCCCGATTACGCGTCCCTCAAGCTGGTGGAGGCCTACTTCGGGCAGCCTCGGACCTTCTCCGGCAAGCTCCAGAAGGAGCTTCGAGTTAGCAGGGGATTCAACTACGGAAACTACGCGTACGCCGAATACTTCGAGCAACTCGGCTGGAGCCGCATCCCGATGACCAACGTCGGGCGCGATCAGCAGTGCTTCACCATCTGGCTGCGACCGGTCAAGAACGATCAGAGCCACTTCGCGTTGCGCCTTGCCCTCGACGAGCTGGAGAATCTGGTGAGAGAAGGGTTGACCGAGCAGGACCTGGAGAAGACGCGGGCCTTCATGAAGCGTTACTACCTCACCTTCGCGCAGACAGAGGAGCAACGGCTCGGCTATGCTCTGGACGACGCCTTCTACGGTTCGCAGGCGCCCTACTTCACCGCCCTGTTCCGCGACCTCGACGCCCTCGACGCAGCGAAGGTGAACGAGGCAATCAAGCGGCATCTCACCGCCGACGCCCTCAACATCGCGATGGTAAGCGGGAACGCCGCCGGACTAGAGGCGGACATCGTGTCCGACAAGCCGTCGCCGGTGACCTACGAATCGGAGAAGCCCGCCGATATTCTGGCCCGCGACAAGGTGATCGAGAAATCGAAGCTGGGCATCGTCGAAGACGCGGTAACAATCATTCCCGTCTCCGAGATCTTCGAGTAGAAGACATCGTCCAATCCCCCTGTAGTTTTGTGATATAATTCTGGTCACAGAATATAGCCAACCCTTGAAAAAAGGAGTCGCGCCATGGTTGACAATCGATCGATCGAGGTCCTGGCACTGGTCTTGAGCCTCGCACTGGGGACCGCCATCTTCGGCGGCTGCGCCTCCGCTGGGAGCACGTCCATAGGATCGGATACGGACACCGATACGGACACCGATACGGACACCGACACCGACACCGACTCGGACACCGACTCCGATACGGACACCGACTCCGACTCGGATACCGATACCGACACGGATACCGACACCGAGAGCGACGAGCCGGATCAGGACTCGGACGGTGTCCCCGACGATGACGACGTCTTCCCCGACGACCCCACCGAGTGGTCCGACAACGACTCTGACAGCGAGGGCGACAACGGCGATACGGACGACGACAACGACAGTATCAGCGACGATGAGGAACTGGACTACGGAGAGGACTGCGTCATCTCAGATCCCTTCTCCTCGGATGGAGACGGGGACGGCATCCTCGACGTGAACGACCCCTACCCACTGGATCCGTTCCCCGAGTACATCGTCCAGTCCAACAACAACGGCACCTTCTACTTCTATCTCTCCAACCAGGACGGCACGTTCCAGCCCCAGATCGAGTGGCCCGCCGACGATATCAGCGACAACTACCGGACGTTCGCCATTGCCGACTTCGACGATGACGGAAGGACCGACTTCATCGCCCACAGTGCCACCGCGGACTCCATGACCAGCGAGTACGACATGTACTTCTTCTACCGCACCATCAAGGAAGACGAGTTCATCCAGGAATACGTCGGCCCCACGGCACATCGGGCCGGCGGGATCGTCGCTGACGTGAACGACGACAACCTCTTCGACATCATCTCTTACACGAAGTCCCCTTCCTCCGGCTACCTGGACTCCATCACCGGATGGGTCTTCCTCAACAACGGCACCATCCTCACCGCCGGTTGCGCCGTCACCGACTACCCTGACACGTCCTGCGCCTTCACCCGGCGTCAGGCCTTCAACCTCGGCGTCGGCAGCGTGGTCGACGGGCAGTGGGGCTACTCCCAGAGCAAGCAGGCGATGGACATCACCGGCGACGGGGTGAAGGACATCGTCTTCGCCGTCTTCGCCAGCGGCGGCGCATCATCGGCCAACGTCTACCGCCTCGAGGGCAACGGAGACCCCCGAACAACGGCAACCATCCTCAACTGGCTCAAAGAGGTTGCCTGAAGTGGACAGCAATCCCTATTATCCCGTTTTCCTTGATTTGCGCGGCAAAAAAACCGTGATCGTGGGCGGCGGCCATGTGGCCTACCGCAAGGCCTGTTCCCTGTCAGAAGCCGGCAGCCGCGTGACGGTCATTGCCCCGGAGATCTTCGCCCTCATCAGACAACTCTCTGCAGTTGAATGCATTGAGCGCGAATTTGTGCCGGAGGACCTGGATGCAGCCGCCCTGGTTGTGGCCGCCACCGACAGCCGGACCGTCAACAGCCTCGTCAGCACCGAATGCGCCGCCCGCGGTATATTCTGCAATGTCATCGACCAGCCGGATCTATGCACTTTTACCGTCCCGGCCGTGGTGGAAAAGGGCCCGATCAGCATCGCCATCTCAACCGGCGGGGTATCGCCGGCACTGGCAAAACGGCTGCGCTACAAGCTCAGTGCGGACGTGGGCCCCGAATATGAAAAAATGGCCCGGATCCTCAGCATCCTGCGGCCGCTGATCCTGGAACAGGAAGGCGGCCAAAAGGAGCACAAGCGTATCTTTGACATCCTGATCGATTCCGAACTGCTGGAACTGCTCAAAAAAGACGACCACCAGGGCGTCCAGGCCCTGCTGCAACAGGCAATCGGAATCGACATCGACCCGGAGGAGCTTCTGTGAATCTTTCCGCTCTCGTACTCCCGGCCTATATCCTCGCCAGCCTGATCTTCATCGCTGACATCCTCACCCGCAGGCTGAGACTGACCCTGGCGGCCCGCCTTGCCTATCTGGCGGCGGTCGGGCTGCACCTGACCTTCGTCATCAGGCTTGGCATTCAGATCGGCCATATTCCCCTGACCACACCAACCCAGGCGGTCAACATGATCATCTTCCTGGCCGGCCTCGTGATGGCACCCTTCATCTGCCGGGGATCAACCGTGGCCCTGGGGGCCTTTTTCACCCCGTTTGCCACCTTTGCCTATGCCGCCACCGCTCCGCTGGCCGGCATCACTGCACCATTGGCCCCGGAAAAACTGCAGCTCTGGTATCCCCTGCACACCATGACCGTGATCGGCGGCGAGACCCTCTTCCTGATCTCGGCCATCCTGGCGGTAGTCTATCTCATTCATGAACGCTCAATCCGGCGCGGCGACATCCATGCCTCCGGAACAATCCTGCCGCCCCTGGCAACCCTGGACAGGCTGCTCTACCTGGCCCTGATCTCCGGCTTCATCCTGCTTACGATCGGGATGATCACCGGCAGCATGTGGGCCGGCAACGCCACGGTCCCGCCCGCGCAGATCATCCCCAAGGCCGCCTCCGGACTACTGGTATGGAGCGCCTTCGCCTTCGTCCTGCATCAGCGTTTCGCCATCGGCTGGCAGGGCAAACGCACCGCCATCATCACCCTGATCGGATTTCTGATCATGGTCACCCTGACCCTTGCCATCTGGGGACTGTATCCCGGAGTCCACGGACTGGAGCTGCTCAGATGAAACGCATCAAATGTCTCAGCATCAATCATAAGATCGCGCCGGTCCAGGTTCGCGAAAAGGTCTGCATGGATGCCGCCGAACTCGGACGGCTGATGCATAAGGGATCGGAAATCTACGTCCTGAGCACCTGCAACCGCGCCGAACTGTACTGGGTGGGGATTGATGACGAGACCGTCTATGATTTTTTCTGCCGCACATCCGGACTGGACAGGGCGCAAATCACAGAAAACTCGTCGCTGCTCAGCGGGCCGGCGGCCCTTGAACATCTCTTTGCGGTCACATCCGGGCTGAATTCCCTGGTCATCGGCGAAAGCCAGATCCTGGGACAGGTCAAGGAGGCCTATCGCCAAGCGGCCGCAGCCGGCACAACCGCAACCTATCTGAACAAGGCCCTGCACAAGGCCTTCAAGGCCGCCAAACGCATCCATACCGAAACCGACCTGGGCAAATATCCCGTTTCGGTTGCATCCGAGGCCGTGGAGCTGGCCAGCCATATCTTCGGTGACATCAGCAAAAGCCGGGTGCTGGTGATCGGGGCCGGCAACATGGCGGAAATCGCCGCCCGGCGCCTCAAGGACCGCGGCGTAAACAGACTGTATATCACCAACCGCACTGCCGCCACGGCCGCAGGCCTGGCAGATGAACTGGGTGGAGAGGCCGTCGCCTTTGAAAACCTGCCCGACGCCCTCAGACAAAGTGACATTGTCATATCCTCCACCGGCGCTGACCAGCCCATAATCTCCGGGAAATTGATGCAGTCGGTCATGCGGGCCCGCAAGAACCGGCCCATCATCCTGATCGACATTGCCGTACCGCGGGACATCGAAGATGCGGCGGGCGAGATCTATAACTGCTATCTCTATGACATCGATGCCCTGAAATCCATTGTCGACCGCCACTCGATCTCCCGCAAAAACCAGATGGACAAGGCCAGACAAATCATTGACCAGGAGGTTGAGGCCTATGATGTCTGGCTCAAAAGCCTCAACTCCTCGGACACCATCAGACAGCTCTATGATATGGCCGAGGAATATACCAGAGATGAACTTCAGAACCTGCCGCCGGACGAGGCCGAAATTGTCGCAAGATCCCTGCGTTCGGTTACCCGGCGCCTGCTGCACCGGCCGGTAAGTTTCTTAAAAGATTTTCCGGAGGACCAGCACATAGAATTTATACGGAGGATGTTTCAGCTAGATGAAGACTATCAGGATCGGCACAAGAGGAAGCCGGCTTGCCATGGTTCAGACCGAGATGGTCTGCCGGAAACTGCGGGCCGTCAATCCCGCGTTAAAGATTGAGACAAAAAAAATCCGCACATCGGGTGACATCCAGAAAGATGCCCCGCTTGATGAAATCGGCGGCAAGGGTGTTTTTGTCAAGGATATTGAAAAGTCCCTGCTCAGCGGCGAGATCGACCTGGCCGTGCACAGCCTCAAGGACATGCAGGCCCGCCTGTCGGAAGACCTGATAATCGCGGCCTGCCTCGAACGCGAAGATCCGCGGGACATGTTTTTTTCCGCCGCGGGCTGGAACTTCGCTGACATTCCCCAAGGGGCCAGGATCGGCACCTCCAGCCTGCGCCGCAAGAGCCTGCTCAAAAGCCGCTTTCCTGAAGTACGGCTGGTGGACATCCGCGGCAATGTCCAGACCAGGCTGTCCAAGATCGGGACTGAAGTCGACGGCGTCATCCTGGCAGCCGCCGGCATAAAACGGCTGGGGCTTGCCCCCGGTTTCGCCATTCCCATACAGGAGATGATTCCCTCGCCGGGACAGGGCATTATCGCCATTGAAACCCGCCGGGAAGATACTGATCTCATCGATCTGCTGCAGCAGATCGATCACCGTCAAACCCACATCTGCGCCCGGGCGGAACGCGCCTTTCTGGAAACCCTGGGAGAGGACTGTTCGCTGCCGGCCGGGGCGCATGCCGTTATCTGTGATGACCGCATCAGCATCTGCGGCATGCTGGGCGACATGGAGGCCTGTAAGGTGGCGACGCTCTCCATGGAAGGCTCTGAGCCCACGATCGGACGCGAACTGGCCCTGAACCTGAAACAGCGAATCCATGCGGAGGCGAAACCATGAAGGTTTATCTGATCGGCTGCGGCCCCGGCGACCCGGAACTGCTGACCCTCAAGGCCAGACGTCTGATCGGGTCCTGCGACGTGATCGTCTATGATGACCTGATTCCCAGCGCGGTTCTGCAGTGGGTGCCGCCAGGTATCCCCCGGCACTATGTGGGCAAACGGGCCGGCCGCGATTACATGAAACAGCCCGAAATCAACAGCCTGCTGGCCGAACTGGCCCTGCAGGGCCAGACTGTCGCCCGCCTCAAGGGCGGCGACCCCTGCATCTTCGGCCGCGGCGGCGAGGAGGCCCTCTTCCTGCACGACAAAAACATCCCCTTTGAATTTGTACCGGGGATCACCTCGGCCATTGCCGGACCCATAAGCGCCGGGATTCCGCCCACCCATCGCGGAATGGCTGCCAGTGTCAGGTTTGTCACCGCCCATGAGGACCCCTCCAAGACTTCAGGTTTTCTGGACTGGAAGGGCCTCGCGGCCGAGACCGGGACCCTGGTCTTCCTGATGGGGGCTTCGCGCATAGTCACCATTGCCGAAAAACTGATGGCCGAAGGCATGCCGCCGGAAACCCCCAGCGCCCTGATCGAAAATGCCACTACCCCGGCCCAGCGACAGGTCTTCACCTGCCTGGGGGAGATGGGGGCGGCGGCTGAAAGGCAGTCCATCGCCTCGCCCTGCATCATCGTCGTAGGCCAGGTTGCCTCCCTGGGTGAAAAGCTCGCACCGCGCGCCCCCCTCTCCGGCACATCCGTCCTGCTCACCAGACCGGCCCACCTGAGCGAGGCCTCCGCAGCCCTCTTTGCCGCGGCCGGGGCCCGGGTGCTCAGCTATCCGCTGGTGGATATCGCCCCGCTGGACTTTGACCTGCCACAGCGCGGCTGTTATGACATGTTCATCTTCACCTCCCAGAATGCCGTCACCATTTTCATGGACAGACTCTTTGCCGGCGGTTATGACAGCCGCTTCTTCGCGGAAGCAAAGATCTGCTGCATCGGTCCCAAGACCCGTGACACCTTTAAAAACTACGGTATCAAAATTGACATCATGGCCGACGAATACCGCGCCGAAGGCATCGTGGACGCCCTGAAAGATATCGACCTCCGGGGCATGAAAATCTGCCTGCCGCGGGCCAGTTCCGCCCGCAGCTATCTGGTGGACGCCCTCAGGGACAGAGGTGCCCTGACAGACGAGATCCACATCTATGAAACCGTCCGGCCGTCATCAGCCACCCGCGCCGGATTCATTGAGGCGCTGGGAAAAAGCGACACCGTGGTCTTCACCAGCCCTTCGGGCATCAAAAACGCCATGCAACTGCTCGGTGATGCTGATTTACTAAAAAATAAAACACTTGCCGCCATCGGCCCGGTTACGGCAAAAGAGATGGACCGTCTCGGTGTCCCGGCGGATGTAAGTGCCGCGGAATACACCGACAGCGGCATTATTGAAGCACTGAAAGGAGAAAACCCTTGATCGGTATATCAAAGCTATACTGCGGCACCGTGGAGGCTTCGGACCCCCTGCGCTACGGCCGCAAGTCCGGCGAACTGCCCTCCCACCTGCTGCAGTTCTCCGCCGACAAAAAACCGGTGGTGGTCTGGAACTGCACCAACAAATGCAACCTGAAATGCGTGCACTGCTATGCCTCGGCCGGAGTCAGCGACCAGGAACTCTCTACCGAACAGGGCTACGACCTGATCGACAACCTGATCGACTTCAAGGCCCCGGTGATCCTGTTTTCCGGCGGCGAACCCACGGTCCGCAAAGATCTGCCGCTCCTGATCGAGCGCGCCACCAAGGGCGGCATGCGCGCCGTGATCTCCACCAACGGCACCCTGATCGACCGCGACATGGCCATGCGTCTCGGCGACATGGGGCTCTCCTATGTGGGCATCAGCCTTGACGGACTGCAGGCGGTCAACGACCGTTTCCGGGGCGTTGACGGGGCTTTCTCCATGGCCATGAAGGGCATCTACAATGCCATGCATGCCGGCATCAAGGTCGGGCTGCGGTTCACCATCAACCGGGACAATGTCCAGGAGATCCCCGGCATCTTTGACCTGCTGCAGAACGAGGGCATCCCGCGCATCTGTTTTTATCACCTGGTATATACCGGCCGCGCCAAGGAACTCATGCAACACGACCTTGACCACTCCCAGACCCGCGCAACCCTGGATCTCATCATGGACCGCACCCGCGCGCTCATCACTTCCGGCCGGGACGTGGAGGTCCTCACCGTGGACAACCATGCCGACGGTCCCTATGTCTATCTGCGCATGCAGAAAGACGGCGAGGAAAAGGCCGATGATGTGCTGGAACTCCTCAAGATGAACGGCGGTAATTCCTCCGGGCACGGCATCGGCTGCGTCAGCTGGAACGGAGACGTCATGCCCGATCAGTTCTGGCGCCATCACATCCTCGGCAATGTCAGTGACAGGCCCTTTTCGGACATCTGGACCGATGAGGCCAACGATTTCCTGATGCAGCTCAAACGCAATAAGGAATATGTGACCGGCCGCTGCCGGGACTGCCGCTGGCTGGATGTCTGCGGCGGCAATTTCCGGGCCCGGGCCGAAGCCGCCACCGGCGATATCTGGGGTGAAGATCCGGCCTGCTATCTCACGGATGAAGAGATCGTCTGAACGCTTCAGCGCGCAGCGCCATATTCACAGGCTGATTCCGGCGCCGGCAACAATGGCCTGGAACACTTCCGTTGTCAGGCGCTGCCATTCATAACGGGAGCTGAACCATACCTTCTGGTTCAGCTCAATCTCAATTCCGCAGAACCATTCAGGTGCGAAGGTCCGGCGCAGGGTGGAGGTCAGTCCGTCAGAGCTGCCCCGGTACGGATAGTTGCAGCGGGTCGCAATCCCGCGACGCAAAAGCTCGGCCTTGACCCGCCCGCAGAAGTTTTTCTCCTCCGCCCGCGCGGGATCATAGAGCAGCCCGACCGTGGCATTGCGCACCACTCCGTCCAGGACAGGCGTAAAGGAATGGATTCCCAGATGCAGAACCTTTTTGCGGCAGGCAACTGCCCGGCCAACGGCGGCAGTTACTCCATTACGGTAGGGATGGTAATAGCACTGCAGGATCTTCTCCCGGACTGTTTCATCCAGACCGGTGGTATACTCGGAAAAGAGCCGGCGATTGGTGCTACTGCGGTTAAGATCCACCAGCAGCCGGGACCATTCCCCTGAAAAAAGCGGCGCATACAGCCTGGCAGCCATAAATTCAGCGGCCTCCAGGGCGCCCGGATCATAGCCACGGTGCCCTTTGAGCACCGCACCGGCGGCTATAAAATTTCCCGAGAACTCGTGGGGAATCCGGTTGACGGCATGTTCACACGAGATTACAGCCAGGTCAAAAAAGCCGGTTTTCCATGAGACATCCGCAAAGTTCACCATAGATTTCCCTCAGACCGCCAGTTTTTCCGTCACAACGTCTGACGATTCTTTCGGCCAGCGTGCCCTCTTCAAGAATGTAACTCAGGGCTGGTTCGAAGATCCCGCCGCGGCCGCCGAACGACTCAAAAAAATACTGCCAGACCTCCCTGGCCGACAGCGCCCGATGGACCCCAACCCCCAGCGCGTCCAGATAGGCCTGTTCCCTTATGACATATTCGCCGGCGCTTCGGATGCATCCGTCAAGGACCCCGGCCAGGATTCCCGTGGAAATCTTAAGCTGGCGTTCGGGTTCCGTCAGCTGCCTGATGGTTTCGGTGATCAGCCCGGCCAGCGCCAGATCTGCCAGCGGGCATTCCTGTACATCCGCTAGGCGAATCTCGATGGTGTTGCGCTCAAAACGGGCAATCGCACCCCTGGAGTTGAGCCACTCCTCCTGCAGAATCCCCTGCGGATCAAACGCCCTGATATCGGCGTACATGGGATTCAGGATCTTCGCATGGTATTCGGCGATACTGCCGATCTCCTCGGGCACGATATCCGCGGCTATGGATGGAATCCGCCGCTGGTTGTTGCGGTAGACCGCCAGCCGGTTATCCATAATCCCGGTCAGCCGGCCATCCATACAGGGCGACGATGCCGCCACGGCCGGCAGCAAAGGCAACACCAGCCGGATGGCGGCATGCAGCCGCACAAATTCATCTTCGCCGTCAAAGGGCAGGTTGACATGCATGCTCTGCAGGTTTGACCAGCCATGCCCGCGGCAGTCAAAAACGCGGTTATAGGCCTCATAGATATCCCGGTTGCCGTAGGGCCACAGTAAGGTTTCATTCTCAGGATCCATCCAGGGATGCATGCCGCCCGGCATCAGGCACCCGCCTTCATCCGTAAGCATCCCGTTGATGAGCCTGATATCATGATGAAAGAGTTCCGGCAGATTTTCCAGCTGCGCGGCCGGACCGTTGGTCTTCAGCTCGATCACATGGCGCACCAGTTCATTGGACCAGGCCAGATCACCCTGTTCAACCTCGCAGGTCTCGCCGCCCGCCGCTGCAAAGAGGACCCGGTCAGCCACCGGCAGAACATTGAGACTGGCAGCATCCACTATCATATATTCAAGTTCAATCCCGACCCCCTCGAAGAGATGAAGCCTTCTCATGAACGGCCCCTGCGCGGATTTTTGCGGCTTTCGATGCGGTCCAGGAAAACCTGCATCACCCTGCGGTAGAGCTCTTCTCCAAGAACGGCATCCTCAACCCCGGATTCAACACTGGGGTTGTCGTTTATCTCAATCACATAAAACCGGTTGCCGATCTGCTTGATATCAACACCGTAAAAACCGTTACCAATCAGATTGGCAGCCCTGAGTGCCAGCCTGATCAATCTGGGAGGGGCTTCAGCAACGGGTAGGGTCTCCCACCCGCCCGAGCTCAGTCGGCCATTTTCCTGTTTGTAGATCTGCCAGTGGGCGTCGGCCATGTAATATTTGCATACAAACAAGGGCTGGCGGTCCAGGATGCCCACCCGCCAGTCATACTCCGTCGGGACAAATTCCTGGGCCAGGATAATGGCCGATTTTGAAAAATATTCCTCCGATACGCGTAGAAACTCTTCAGCGGCATCCACTTTGATGACCCCTTGGGAAAAAGAGCTGTCGGGCTGTTTCAGGATCACCGGATATTTGAAATCATCCATGACACTCTTGCGGTTGCTGCGGCTGACCGCCGCCGTACGCGGCGCCGGGATCCGGTAACGTTTCATTATCTCGGCCAGATAAACCTTGTTGGTGCACCTGAGAATCGAAATCGGATCATCAATCACCACCAGGTTCTCGGCTTCGGCCTTGCGTGCAAAATTATAGGTGTGGTGGTTCACGTTGGTGGTCTCTCTGATGAACAGCGCATCAAACTCCACCAGCCGGTTGATGTCATCCCGGCCGATAATCTCCGTATCCAGATCCAGGGCCGCGGCCGCCCTGACAAAATTTCTGATCGCCCGGCGATCAGAGGGGGGCGTGGGATCATAATCATTGACCATTATGGCCAGATCATAGCGAAAAGATTTTTTCTGCCGGCATGATTTACGCCGTCCCGAAAAAAACTCACGGGCGGCCTCAATCACGAAATCCACATGGCTCTCCGGGATGTCATTTGTGGCGATCGGCCTGATGGTCTGTACAATCCAGCGACCGTTGTGCCGCACAAAGGAGGCCCTCAGCAGTGGAGTCTCAAACAGCTGATAAAGCTTGCTGCTCAGACGGTCGTAGCGTTTTGCCAGATTGCGGCCGAAATAGACGCTCAGTTCAAACTTACGCGATGTCAGATGACTCAGATTTTTCTGGATAATCTCATCCAGTTCTCCGGAAATCAGCCGCACGGAAGACCGGTTGCGCATGTCCCGCAGGGTCATGACCGAAGGCAGCGGTTTGTGGCCGCGAGCCGCCGCCAGCAGCGAGACATAGTAGCCCAGGCTCTGGTACTGGTAGGACCGGCACAGGTTGAATACCCTGATACCCTTCAGGCTGCCGTAATAATCATCCTGCAGGTAGATGCGCGCATCCACCACTGTCACATCCGGGATATCAAACTGCCAGTCGGACAGATCGTTCACAACTATAATCGTCCGTGAGGTCTTCATCTCGCACCGTCTGGCCTGATAATCAGAAGTTTGGCATCATAGGATAGGACTCCCAGAAAAATAGCTCCGACAAGTCTGTTCATGGAAACCTCATAATAATTGGTTGCGGCCACCGGATTAGGCAGCAGCGGATCGGCCACCCGGACGGACCGCTTCTGCGCATCATAGCCGCACAGCACCACGAAGTGTCCGCTGGTCTCGCCGCGGACATCATCATAGTCCTGACCGAATTCCCGCGGGCTGTGGTAGAGATAGGTGGCACTCAGTCCGGCAATAATCGGAATGCCGCGCTTTAAGAAACTGCGGACAAGTGAAGGGGTCAGGTCATCAAGATGCAAGCGCCCGCCCAGATCAAAAAACTCCAGATAAGCCCTGGTCGCCACCTGCAGTTTTTCATCTTTCTTTATAAGACTCTGCCGGATCAGTTTCTCTTTAAGTTGTGGGATATCCAGCTTTTCCCAGGTGGGATCAAACACCATCAGGTTATAGGAATAAATATCCGCCCGGTAGCCCCTTTTAAGGGCGTGATTTGCCAGATAGACTGCCAGAGTGCCACCGTCAGCAAGCATCTCCACCTCATGCAGCAGGTTTCCCAGATCATCGTTGTCACCGAAATAACGATAGACCGCATGCAGACAGGTGGGTCCACAGGTGTAATCATTCGGCTGCGGCTGTATAAAGAGGTTTAAGCCTTCTGTCATTCTGTTATCCTGAACCGCTATTACTCTCATTTCATGCAAATGTATACAGGCAAAAGAGTTATTATTTACATGCAGTTACACTGCAACTATCACATCTCAAAACTGCGGCAAATCACAGGGGTAATCTTTATCTTTGCACTGCAGAGGAAAGGCTAGTCAATTGCCGGCCGCACACAGTTCCGGCCGGCCTCTTTGGCCGCATACATCCGGGAATCCGCCGCGTTGATCAGCTGCTCGGGAGAAATATCGGACTCCCCCTCCAGCGGATTAAAACAGACCACCCCGAAACTGGCCGTAACCCTGATCAGCTGTTCTCCGTAGGATATCTTCAATTCAGAAATGGCTCTTCTGAGACGCTCGGCCAGACAGATCCCCCCGGGAAGGCCGGTATGCGGCAGGGCCAGGACAAACTCTTCCCCGCCGTAGCGTGCCACCCAGTCGACATTATCGCGGATGATCTCCTCGACTCTGTGGACCACCCCCCGAAGCACCTCGTCACCGGCCTGGTGGCCATATGAATCGTTGATACGCTTAAAATGATCAATATCGCACATAATGACGGAGAAGGGATATCTATATCGGCTGGCCCGCCTGATCTCATGCGGCAGGTGTTCGATCAGATAGGCCCGGTTATAGCAATCGGTCAGGACATCCGTAATGGACATGGTCTTGATCTTCTCCAGGGCATCTTTGAGTTTTTCTTCAACCGCGCTGCGAACTTCGATCTCAATCTTGAGCATCTCGTTGCTCTCCATAAGTTCGCCGGTGCGCTCTTCTACCATCTGTTCAAGGTTCTGGTTGAGTTCAAAGATCTCGCTCTGGCTTTTTTCAAGGGCATCTTTCATCCCGGCGGCCTGCATCACCTGCCGGGCCATCGAAAATGTCATGAGCAGCACCAGAGCCATGTACCCATATTCCATGGTATAGATAAACTTGTGCTCACCGCTCATCACACCGATGTCATTGGCGATGCTCAGCAGGATTATAACACAGGCAGCCAGCAGCGGCAGGGCCCGTCTGCGGTTCCCGGCCCTGCCGTAACGATAGGCCACCACCAGAACGTATATTATCAGCGTGATACCCATGACTCCGGTCACCTGCGTCAATATTCCCGGAGCCACTTCATGGTAGGTAACCATTCGCCCCCAGGGCAGGCCGATCTCTTTGACAATCGGGTCACCGGCAAGCCACATCAGTTTCCCGGGATTTAAAAGCTGCAACCCCGCCGCAACTGCGAAGAATACTGTAAAAAAACCATTCCAGAGGCGCTTCACCATCCCGCTGTACTGGGCTATGAACTGCAGTACAAAGATGGACACCATGGCAATCCCCGCCAGCTGGGCCCTCTGCCACAGGACCCCCTCCTGGGGCGAGCCGGCCATATAGACGCCTGCCGAAAATATATCGTAGCCCACCATGGCAAAACAGCTGCAGGCGAACATCAGATCTTCGCGATTGTCCTTCCGATAGAGATAGACCAGGAGATGGTAGAAGCCCACATAGAATGTAAGGCCGGCCATAACGACCGCAGCGACAGCAGCACTATTCATATCAGCCCTTCGTTCCTGAAATAATAATTAACTAAAGGGCTTAACGGAAGATGAAGCTATAAACTAAAATAGGGGCAGCTTAAAGAGGGCCGGCCGGATGGCCGGCCCCGGTCTCCTAGTTTTCCTTGGGATAGCCGATGATCTTGGCAATCTTTTTATTAAGCGGTTTGAGCGCGTCATGAGTCTTCAAATAGACATCCTCGTAGAGTTTGTCATAGATGCGGTGCGCGGCCGGATCCGGCTCAAATGTTTCGCCCTTACGCACCATATGAGAACAGGCCTCCTCAAACGAGCCATAATGCTGCACGCCCACAGCCACGTCGATGGCCGCGCCCAGTCCGGAAATCTCGGAAGTCTCCATCCGGCTTACGGGCACATTGAACATGTCCGCTGCCATCTGGACCGCCACATTGCTCTTGGAGCCGCCGCCGCCCACACGGATCTCGCGGATGTTGTACCCTGTCTTTTTCTTGACCAGATCATACATGCGGCGAAACTCAAAGCCCAGCCCCTCAATGATGGCCCGATAGATGTGGGCCCGGGTATGCACATCTCCAAACCCGATAATGGAGCCCTTGGCATATTTGTCATCCTGCAGCGGAGACCAGTAGGGATGCAGCATCAGCCCCATGCAGCCCGGCGGAATCTTACTGATGGTCTCATCCAGGACCACTTCGGGCACTACGCCCCGACGCTCGGCCTCCAGGGCCTCGTGATGGGCAAATTCCTGCTTGAACCAGGACACCATCCAGAAACCGCGATAGATGAACATCTCAATGTCCCAACATCCGGGAACCGAAGCCGCAAATGTGTAAAAACGCAACTTCTTTTCCGCTACATATTTTTTGGTCATGAGTTCCATGGCCGCGGCCGTCCCGAAACTGATAACCCCGATCTCCGGCTCAATGGCACCGGCCCCCAGCAGTTCACACTGTTTGTCGCCACCGCCGATCACCACCGGCAGGCCTTCGGGCAGACCGGTATCAGCAGCCGCCTCATGATGAATATAATGATACCATTGCCAGGCTCATCCGTGAGGGTCAATTTGATGAAGCTCCCATTACCATGAAGGATCTGGCCACAATCAAGGAATCCATGCTCCCCGTGCTGGGCAGTATATACCGCAAACGCCTGGACTATCCTGAGGAT
>CAYWBU010000036.1:17205-18523 GCA_964456565.1 uncultured Bacteriovoracaceae bacterium
CAGCAGCCGCCTCATGATGAATATACCCGATAACCTCGTTGGGTTGCACCAGATCGACGCACTGTTCGCGTTCAATCCCCAACCCTTCATAAGCCACATCTAGTTTGTGCCAATCCTGTTTCTTCATATCCATGGGCCAGTAGCCCACCATCATGCTGGTGGAATCTTTGAATTCCCCGGTCAGTTTATAGCCGAACCAGCCCGAGACCTGCATAAATTTATGGGTTTTTTTATAGATCTCCGGTTCATTCTGTTTGATCCAGATATAGAGCGATTTGCGTCGGGCAATATTGATGGTATCCAGCATCCCGGCCGCCTTGAACAGCGCCCGGGCCTTTTTGCTCAGGGGCGGAGGATCTTCGTTTTCGCGCTGATCAAGCCAGATTATGGCCGGCCGCAAGGGATGACCTTCGCTGTCAACCGGAAAGACCGTGGTCCTTTGCGTCGTGATGCCGACCCCGATAATATCTTTGGGATCGACCTTACCCTCGATCTTGCGCATCAGTCCCTTGGTGCACATGCAGAGCTTGCCCCAGTAGTCCTCAGTATGGGCCTCACACCAGCCGGGATTTTCGGAAAAATATGGATCATGTTTATGCTGATCACTCTCGATCAATCGGCCTTGATCGTCAAACAAAATCGCCCGCACACTCTGGGTGCCCGAATCAAGAGAAATAATATATTTCCTGTCGCTCATAAAATCCTCCATGCTCAAAGCTGAAAAACATTTAACACATCTTTAACACAGAATCCATTGACAAGTATCTATCTGTAGGATTTAGAGGCGCCAAAACCGTTGCAACTATTTGATTTAAATGAATAATATTTTTTTAAAAATGGTCCGACCAATTTTCGGTGATATTTTTACAATGGGTTTAAAATCAAAATATTACCGTAAAATGGTCCGACCTCCTCAGGCCATCAATTGCCCGGATTCGATTACCCGGGGATCTTCCTGCTCAATGACCCGCACAATACCAGCATTCATCCGCGCCTTCATGGCGGCATAATTTTTGCGCTGTTTGCCGAGGCTTCCGGCAAAGGCCACGGCATCATCAACAAGGGTGTCCAGACCGCAGGCCTTTGATACAATGTTGTGGACGACACATTCCTCACCCGAAACCCGCTTGCCCAGATAGTACATCTCGTCAAGCTTATGCTGCGGTACGGCCTTTTTGACGATCTCGACCATCCCGGGCCAGAATGGAATCCCAAGATCAACTTCCGGGAAGCACATGAAACCGCGATCATTGCGCATAAACCTGAAATCAAAACAGCAGGCCATGATGGCGCCGCCGGCAAAGGCATGGCCGTTGAT
>CAYWBU010000037.1:0-18386 GCA_964456565.1 uncultured Bacteriovoracaceae bacterium
TGGCGGTGCGTTCGTCTACCATGCGTTCCAGCTCTTCCTGGTAGTGACGCAGCGCCCGCTCATCCTCCTTGCGTTTGGTGATGTCCCGCAGAATGGAGAGCCCTCCGATTATCCTGCCTGATTTTTTTACGGCGCGGGTATTGCCCTCAAAAAAAACCTTTTTGCCGTTTCTGTGCCGGGCTTCAAATTCCGATGTCACGCACTGGCCCTCTGCCAGGGTCTGTTCGCAAAGGCTCATGCAGCGGGCAATGTCAGATTTTGAAAGGACATTGAAAAATTTGAGATTACAGATATTGGCGCCCAGGCACTCATCCCGGGTGTATCCAAGCAGGTCAAAGATTCTGTTGTTGATATCAAGGATGGTATTATCGGGACTTATATAGACAATTACATCGTTGGCATATTCGAAAATTGCCTTGGAAAATTCCCGATCCTGAAGATTTTTGCCGATGGCGGAGGGGTATTCGTTGAACTGGCAGGCCAAAGGTAGTTGCCGAATAAGGGTTTTTTCGTAATTTCGGTCCATAGTTACCTCCGTGCCTCAGGTCCCGGCCAGCGATTGCGGTTTTAATGAGGAGCAATCAGTTCTGATCTCCGGGCATAAATCTAAACCGGAACCCGCGGATCTTAACGATGATTGTATAGATTTGAGGGAATTTGTAAACGCTTATATAGCGTAGATAAAACACGTATAGAAAATACGTGTTATGAAAAATGTAGAGTTTTTTTGGGGGGAGGATTGCTCCCCCCGTTATTCAGGCGTACATGGAATCGATGACATCCTTGTATCTGTCGGAGATGATATGACGTTTGATCTTCATGGTGGGGGTGACCTCGCCGTTCTCCTGGGTAAACTCTTTTTCCATCAGTTTGAAGTTTTTGATCTTCTCGTAGTTTGCCAGGGGTTTGGAGGCCTGGTCGATGCGATAGCGGTAGAAGTCCATTACCTCGGGATGTTCAACCAGATCCTTGTGGCTGCTGAAGGCGATGCGGTTCTCGCGGGCAAAGTTTTCCAGCTCATTGAAGGCCGGCACGATCAGGGCGCTCAGATATTTGCGTTTGTCGCCGATCAGGGCGATCTGGTCGATATAGTGGTCCTGTCCCACCAGGGTTTCAATCCTGAGCGGGGCGATGTTCTTGCCCTGGGCCGTAATGATCAGGTCCTTGATCCGGCCGGTAATGTGCACGAAGCCCTGGTCATCGACGTACCCCACATCGCCGGTCCTGAACCAGCCGTCATCGAAGGCCGCTGCGGTTTCTTCGGGCTTGTTGTAGTAGCCCTGCATGATGTTGTCGCCGCGAACCTGGAGTTCGCCGTCCGGGGCGGTCCTGAACTCGCAGTTCAGGATGGTCTTGCCCACGGTGCCGAATCTGAAAGATCCCGGGGCATTGCAGGTCAGCATGGGGGCTGTCTCGGTCAGGCCGTAACCCTGGCAGACCAGCAGTCCGGCGGCAAAGAAAAATTCTTCGATTTCGCGGGCCAGCGGTGCCCCGCCGGCCGAGAAGAAGTTTTTGCGGCCGCCGACAATGTTTCTGATCTTTGAAAGCACCAGCCGGTCGGCGATGATGTGCCTGAAGGCCAGCCGGGGGCCGATGGTCTCCAGGGCATGTTCGCGGGTGTGATATTCAAAACCCACCTTTATGGCCCATTTGAAGATGGCCTTCTGGAGCTTTGATCCGGTCTCAAGCTTTTCATTGGCAGTGGAGTAGATCTTTTCATACAGCCGGGGAACGCTGACCATGGCCGTGGGATTGATGGCGGGCATCATCTCCACGATCTGCCGGGGGTTGGCCAGATAATAGTTGGCGGCCCCGCCGCGCAGTACATAAAAAGTCCAGGCCCTCTCGTAGGAATGGCTCAGGGGCAGGAAACACAGACTGCGGTCTTCGGGTCCGAACTGGAAGCGTTCATCCAGAGCATAGAACTGGTGGGTCATGTTGCCGTGGGTCAGGATGGCACCCTTGGGGTCACCGGTGGTGCCCGAGGTGTAGATCAGGGTGGCGAAATCGTCCAGCCGGCCCAATTCAAGGTGTTGCTGCAGTTCCTGGTCCCGCGCTGAAGCCTTGCCGGTGGCCAGAAAATCGTCAAAGTGCACGGAATCTTTGTCGCCCAGATTGATTGCCGGATCCAGGGCCACAATGGTCTTGAGCTGCGGGGCCTTGTCTCTTACGGAAATGATCTTGTCATACTGTTGCTGGTCGCCCACAAAGATGAGTTTGATGCCGGCATCATTGATTATATAAAGGGCCTGTTCAGCCGTATTGGTGGCATAGATGGGCACGGAGACGCATCTGATGCTCAGGATGCTCAGGTCGGCGATGGTCCATTCGGGCCGGTTCTCGGCAAAAATCCCCACCATGTCTTTTTCAACCAGGCCTTTTTCCAGCAGGGCCTTGGCCAGGGCATCAAGTTTTTCGCCCAGCTGAAGGTAGGAGATGGACTGCCAGGAACCGTTTTCCTGATAGCACATTGCCGGTCTGTCGCTGAAACGGGCCACACTTTCACGAACCATGCGAGCCAGATGTGTTTTGCGCATTGTATAAACCCCCTTTTAAGATTTTGCCATAACACCACATTGAAGGTCTGCCAATCGGCGGAAGACTGTTTTGCAGACTTTTTACATAACACAGGTAGCTGCAATCTTTCCATAAAAAATGAATCAAGGTTCATATTGAAGGTTGCAGATCGTCAACTGCTGCAGTGGTTTCGCCGGCTGTTTATTGAATTCAGGCGGGCCGAGATTATTTTAATGAGAAAAGTTCTGCTCAAGGGGGTAACGAAATGATGCGGAAATTTATTCTGGCGATTTTCTTGATGATGGTTCCGGTGATGGTCTCAGCCCAGCAGATCGTACTCTATACCGATCCCTGGCCGCCCTACTATCATGAGGGCGGTGATAACGGTTTCATTGCGCAGGTGGCCCGCGAGGCGTTCAAGGCGGTGGGGTATGACTTCAGGGTGGAATTCAAGCCCTGGAAGAGGGTGATGGCCGAATCGGTTGCCGGCAGGAGCGATGGCATCCTGGGCGCCTACCATAAGGCGGAGCGTGAGAAAGACTTTATCTACACCGATCCGGTGGGGGTTGTTCAGGTGGTGTTCTTCAAACATAAGAGGGATGTGGGTCTTGAGTACACCAGTATTGAGGACCTCAAGGGATACAGGATCGGAACCATTGCGGGCTACACCTATACCCCCGAATTTGACAATGCCGCCTATCTGAAGAAAGAGCCGGCCAACAAGGTGGATGCCAATATCCTGAAGCTGGATGCCGGCCGGCTTGACCTGTTTGTGGAGTCCAAGGCCGTGGCGGTTGCCAGGGCCAAGGAACTTTTGGGGGAGAGGGCCGATTCGATCGAGGCCCTGCTGCCGCCGTTGCAGGAAAACAAACTCTATGTGCTGATATCGCGCAAGACCGCGGATGCCGAACGCAAGGCCGCGGATTTCAACCGCGGGCTGAAAATTATCCGGGAAAACGGCACTTATGACAGGATAATGTCAATGTTCTAAACGAGGGGCCCGAAAATATCGGGCCCTTTGTATTATGAGTTGATCTTGGCTCTCCGATGGTTCAGACTTGGGCCATGGAAAATCGTATTAAATACTGTCCGGTATGTCGGGAAGAAATGGAGATCAACCGTGCGTTGCGTCATGGTTGCTGTCCGGCATGCGGCTTTGAGCTTTTTCTGAATGTGGCGGCCGCCGTGGCCGCCATTATTGAATCGGACGGAAAAGTGTTGGTGACCCGGCGGGGGCAGGACCCCGGAAAAGGACTGCTGGATCTGCCGGGCGGGTTTATCGATCAGGGCGAGAAGGCCGAAGACGGCCTGCGGCGTGAAATCCGTGAAGAGCTGGCCCTTGAGATCCAAGAGATAAGATATCTGACATCTTTCCCCAACACCTATCCCTACGGCGGGATTATCTATCATACCCTGGACCTGTTTTTTGTCGGCCGGGTTTTGGATATTGGCGCCGGACGCATAAATGACGAAGAGTTGGCCGGGTTCGATCTGCGGGTCCCCGATGAGGTCAACCTCGATGAATTTGCCTTTGATTCCATCAGGAACGGCTTTGCATACTATCTTGAAAACCGTACCGGGCGCTGATTTAAAAATACAGCAAAAGTCTCAGAGGGGCTGCCGCCAAAGGCCGGGCCCTGTGATGCGTTTAACGGTTTGACAGGCGCGGCGTTCACGGATAATCTTAACCGATCTATTTAAATTTGGGGAGAACTTGATGGCATTTGAATATCAGGGAAGAAGGTTTATTGAACCGCAGGATTTGAAGATCAAGCCGGTGGACTTCCTGCCGCGCATGAATGCGGCGGATGCAACCGTCAAAAGTGAACTTGGCCGTGATTTCCTGGGTCCGGATGAGATTGTGGCCCTGATCCAGGTGGCGGTGGCGCGCGCCGTGGACTATCAGAGCAGCCTGGAAGAGGAACTGCTCAAGATCCATGAATCCGGCAAGGATATCAAGGATGCCATCTTCCGCAAAAACCTTTCGGGGATCGGGCGCGGACATTCGCTGGACGGGCTGCCGGTGGTGGCCCTGGGACTGAACGGCACCAAGATGATCGATTCGGCCTTTACCGGGGTGGTCTATTCGCGTTCACTGGTGACCAGCGGCAGGCGCCGCGCCACCACCACGGCCGAATTGGTGGTGCCGCGCTCCATCAGCGGCGATGCGGAACTGTTCCGCGAATATCTGAAGATCAGTGACGGTCTTTTTGAGGTCTTCGGCAGTATCAAGGAGCGCTACGGCCGCAAGGTGGACGCGATCCAGGCCTTCAACAAGCTCAAACCCTACAATGACCCCGCCGATCTCTTCTATGTGGTGCCCCTGAGCTCCCTGGTGAACCTGACGGTGGCGGTGGAGCGCGAGCAGCGCGAAGGCACTGCCTGGCTGCCGGAGGAATGCGCCGTCTTCAAGGACCTGATCGAAGACATGGTGGACGATATGGGTATCGGCCAGCTCTATCGCATGCGCAAGGCCGTGCCGCGCGAGACCTACCTGCACTACAATATTTTCAGGAAGCCCGAATCCGATTATGCCACGGCCATGCATGCGCGGCTGGATAATCCCCTTGATCCGGCCATTGCGGCGCTCTCCAACCACCTTCCGGATGAGGCCTTGGCTGACCTGGCGGAACTGAAAAAACAGCTCGGGTCCATTGACGGTTTCAGCGACGCCCGGGATCTCTATGCCAGGGCCTGCACCAATCGTGATGAGCTGGCGGATTTCTGCCGCCGCTATAACGAGGCCCTGAATATCCAGACCGTAAGCACCCTGTCATGGCGCGTATGGAGTGAACAGAAACGCCACGGCACCCTGCGTCAGCATGTGGAGTCGGTCTATACGGCGGCCGACCGGGCATTTGATATCGTGCGCGGGATCTGGCCGGCGATTGAGGCCGGCAATATCACTGACGAGTTGACGGCCGCGGCCGAGAAGGCCTTCATCATCGCCTCGGGTATCAAGGCCGAGGCCGGGATGCTTAAAGACTACATCTATCACAGTGCCCGGCAGATCATGTTTTATGGCAGACTGGTGGAAAAGGGCATCCCGCCGCGTGATGCCCTGTATATCGTGCCGCGCAATATCCGGATGCGCACGCTGGAAAGCTATGATCTGATCAATGCCGCCAGTCTGGAGCTGCCACTACGGCTGTGTACCGAATGCGAGCCCGAGCGGCGTGAGTCTTCCGAGATGAAGGCGCGGCTGTTCAAGGAGGCCCTGCCGGAGATGGATTTCCTGTTCGAGCCCAAATGCAATCTGGGTTACTGCACCGAGGGCAATTTCTGCGGCAACATCAAGCGGCTGAATTCGCGCTACAATGTTGATCTGCACAAGGAGATGGCCGGCATAATCTCAGGTCTGAAATAATTGAAATATTGCTAAGATGAAAAAGGCGGGCAGCTTGCCCGCCTTTTTTTGTGCTTACAGGGCGGTGCGGATAAAACAGTTGCCGCTGTCGTCATCGTCCAGGGCCAGCAGGGCGGTTGGACCTGTTTCTTTGGCCACAAGCTGGTCTTCACTGGCGGCCTGTTCAATGGCTGCCAGCACCTGGAGCGGGATTGTGAACTCCAGATCCACGTCGCGGTCGCTGTCGGTGCCGGCATTCTCATCCAGGGAATCCTGCACGCGCCAGTGTTTCTTGGCGGTATTGAAGGCCGCGGTATAATTATGGCCGAACATGCGGCAGCGGATCACGCCCTTCTGGCTCTGCTGGTCTGCAATAAGTTCGACAGTGCGCCATTCCTGCGGATATTCGATGATGGAGCTGGTGCGGATGCGGTAGTAGGAACTGTCGGCATCCGCGATGGTTTCAATGCAGTTTTTATGGCTGTGGCCGCAGACATGGGCGATTACATTGTTATGGGCTGCCAGGGTGGCATCAAATTCATCCTGCTGGACGTTGCCGGCTATGAGCCCGAAGTCGCAGGAACCGTGATGCGAGAAGATCAGGCAGAGCTTGCCGGGGTTGGATTCGATCTCATCTATCATCCACTGGTACTGGTCGCGGTCGAGGGTGCCGCCGGAACCGATGACCAGAAGGGTCTGCAGGTCTTCGTCAAGGTCGCCAATACTTTTGGAGCCGGCCATATAATCGATGAAGCCCCTGTCCCGTAGCCACTGGCTGAACTCCTGCATCAGGATGGTGGTGTTTTCCTCCGCGGACAGGTTTTTGGCGGCCATGGCCTTCAGGGTCTTGGCCTTTTCATCGCTGAAGAGTTCCACCATGCCTTCCATCCAGTTGTCGGTGGTGGTGTTCAGCACGATGGCATGCACGCAGGGCGAAGGACTGAAGCTGTAGTAGCCGTCATGGGCTTGCGGCTGATCGTCGAAGCCGTGGCCGGCGGCCGGTTTGTCGGAGGCCTCCATGGCAGCCATCCATTCCTGGTGGGTAATGATGGAAAAACCGTGGTTGGCCTGCATGTTTTCCAGCAGTTTGCGGAAGAGGGTTCCGCCGAAGGAACCGATGACCAGCATGTCATGGTTGCCCAGGCAGGCATACCAGGGAGCCTGGAAACCTTCGGGGTTGTCGACAGCGACCATCTCGGGACAGAAGTCACGCGGGGCCTTGCCGTCGGCGATATCCACAAACCACTGCACTTCGTTGAGCATGGCGCAGTCGATCAGGTCGCCGGTCAGCATGCAGAAACCCAGCGGGTTTTCCTGATGGACCAGATTGACCTCATGGATGACGGCGTCCAGCAGCTTGCCGGCCATGGGGTCCTGGGGGCGTTCGTAGAAATAAGATACGATTCCCAGCAGGAAGTTGTGGCGCAGGTAGTTGGAGACATCGCCCAGATGGATATCTGTGAGCTGGGCAAATCTCAGCAGACTCAGCCTGCCGTCCGGCATCACGGACGGAGTGGTTATCTGAAAAAAGTCGGTGAGCCAGCCCGGAAACATGGCAAAAGCGCCGGCAGTCAGGCTGCCCTTCAGGAAGGTGCGGCGGTCAACTGATTTAGAATGCATCTCTTATACCTCCTTTGACATCAAAAACCGGAATCCCGGCAAGATGTTGAAATTATAATCGCAATCTATTGTTAAGAAAAATGAAAAATGAAATGAATTAATGATGAAGCCGTCGGCAGGTTTATATTTCAGACGAAACTGCGGTACGGGGGACTGCCCCCCCGCACCGGTCATGTCAGGGAGCTGAGCTTCTGGATGTAGGTCTGGAGTTTCTGGGCCTGGTCGTTGAGGGCCTCGGCGGTGCCGGCATAGTCACAGGCGCTGGCCGCGGTTGTCTCGGTGATTTTGTTGTTTTCCTCGACGGCCGGGTTGATTTCTTTGATACTGTGGGACTGTTCCATGGAGGCATCGACAATCTCGCTGAAAGATTCGGCCACCTTGACGGTGCTGTGCGCCACATTTTTGAACTGGGCGGCGGTGTTGTCCACCTGGCTCTGGAACCTGTCGGCGGTTTCCTGGATCAGGCCGGAACCTTTGGCGACCGTATTGACGGTGTCCTCGATCAGCTGGGCGGTTCCGCGGGCCGCCTCGGCCGAGCGCATGGCCAGGCTGCGGACCTCTTCGGCCACCACCGCAAACCCCGCTCCGGCTTCACCGGCCCGGGCGGCCTCAACCGCGGCGTTCAGCGCCAGCAGGTTGGTCTGAAAGGCGATCTGGTTGATGGTCTCGATGCTGTTCTTCATTTCCTCAATGGTCTCGATAATATCGGATGTCGCGCCGCTGACCCGCAGAATTTCCTGCATGGATTCGGAAAGTTGTTCCATGGAACGGTCGGCCTTCTCAACTTCGAGGCGGGTTTCCTCCATGAACCTGTTGGCCCGCCGGGCTGACTCGGCATTGTGATCGGTCATGCCGGCGATTTCACTCAGGGATGAGCTGGTCTGCTGGATGGCGGCCACCTGACGGGCGGTGCCGTCCGAAAGATCGGAGCTGCCAAGGGAAACCTGTCCCGAAAAGGTGGCGATTTCGTTGGAGCCGTTCTGTAACCCGGTCGTGACCTCCTTGATGGGATCAATAATCTTTTGGGTCACCAGAATGAAATTGAAGACCCAGATGGGCATGCAGATGGCACTGGTTATGGCGATCGCCTTTACATTGAAGATGGTATATCTGCCCATAACATAAAGCCCGAAACCATAGATCCAGATGCCCGGCCACAGCCACAGCCACAGTTTGGTGGTGAGGTTCATGCGGTATTTGGCGTAGATTCCGCCCACTACCGGCCAGCCGGCCACAAAAAGGATGACGCCTGCCAAGATGTATTCCAGCATCAAAAGTTCTCCCGTGAATTTTTTATCTGATGGTTAGTGGTTAATAACCGGCCATTATCAGAAATATTAAGTGCTGTAAATAAATATTGAGGAGGAGTGCGGAGGCATCTTGTGCTTGACGTTTTAAGCTATAAGCTGAAAAAGGGGGTATGCGATACAGACTTCACGGGCTGGCAATGCCCCTTAATTATCGGCAAAGGGAACTGATCGGCGCAGTGGCCAATAAGGCCGGCTGTCAGACGGAGGATATCCGGGACCTCAAACTTATCAGGCGTTCGGTGGATGCCCGGCGAAGTCCGGTGTTTGTGCTGGTGGTTGAATTTGACTGTGACATGCCCCTGGAACAAAACAAAAATCTGCAGCCGGCGGCCGTAAGGCAGCCTGATTATAAGGTCAGGCCGGTCGGATCTGCGTCCGGCCTGCATCCGGTGGTGATCGGCGGCGGTCCGGCCGGGCTGATGGCCGCCCTGGTGCTGGCGCGCAGCGGCCTCAAGCCGCAGCTGTTCGAGCGCGGCGCCGCCGTTGATGAACGGTCCTGTCAGGTTGATGATTTCTGGCGCGACGGCAAGCTGGATCCGGACAGCAACGTACTGTACGGCGAGGGCGGGGCCGGCCTGTTTTCCGACGGCAAACTCACCTCGCGCAGCAAGGATCGCCCGGCGGTGCGCTATTTTCTGGAGACCCTGGTGGAGGCCGGGGCCGATCCCGAGATCCTGATCGATGTTGAACCCCATCTGGGGACCGACCGGCTCAAGGAGATGGTGCCGGTTTTGCGGCAGATGATTGTGGATGCCGGCGGCACGGTCCACTGCAAGGCCCGGGTTGACAGACTTGTTATCCGTGACGGTGCGGTCTGGGCGGTGGAGGTCGACGGTGCCGATATTGAGTGCGGGGCCTGTATCCTGGCCACGGGCCACAGCGCCCGGGATGTCTACTCCATGTTGGCGGAAAGCGGCGTTGCGCTGGAGGCCAAGCCTTTTGCCGTGGGGGTCAGGGTTGAGGTGCCGCAGGCGGTGGTGGACCGGACCCAGTGGGGCAGTTTTGCCGGTCATCCGCTGCTGGGGGCCGCATCTTTCCGCCTGACCCGGCGTCCCGAAAGACAGGCCCGGGCCTGTTACAGCTTCTGCATGTGTCCGGGCGGATTTGTGATTCCGTGTGCCTCGAGCCCCGGCGAGTTTACCACCAACGGCATGAGTCTGGCGGCCCGAGATGGAAAGCAGGCCAATGCCGCCTTCCTGGTGCCGGTAACTCCCGATGATTTCAAGACGGCCGCCGTTGATCATCCGGCCCTGGCCGGCATCCATTTTCAGCGCACCATGGAACAGGCCGCCTTCAATGCCGGGGGTGCCAGCTATGCTGTTCCGGCCTGCAGCCTGACCAGTATGCTGCAGCCCAATGACAGAACTTCACTCATCCGCCAGCGTTCCTGTGACAAGGTGGTGGACGCGGATTTCAGAGAGATCCTGCCGAATTTTGTCTTCAAGACCCTGCAGTATTCCCTGCCACGGATGCTCAAGGTCTTCAAACGCCTCGATTATGATGCTGTCACCCTCTATGCGGCCGAGACCCGCAGCTCCAGTCCCTGTCGGATCGTGCGCGGCGATGATCGTCAGTCAATAAATGTGAAGGGACTCTATCCCTGTGGTGAGGGCGCCGGCTATTCGGGCGGGATTGTCAGCTCGGCGGTCGACGGCGTTCGTTCGGCCGAAGCCCTGATTGCTTGCGTTGCCGGCGACTCGGCTGATCTGGTGTAGATCAAGCCGCCGATGATGGCGGTCAGCGGGGCGACGGCCACCAGGCCGAAACTGCCCACCAGGGTGTGCAGGATCTCGGATGCCACATAGGTCAGGTTGAAGAGATTGGCCGCCGGAACGCGCTGGGCCAGAAAGACCATCATGAGGGCGCTGAAGCTGCCGGAGTAGGCCAGCAGCAGGGTGGTGGTCATGGTGCCCACCACGGCCTTGCCCACGGCAAAACCGGATAAGATGGTTTCCCGGAAGCTGATGCCGGGATGTTTTTTGACCACCTCCTCCTGACTGGCAGCGATGTCCATGGCAATATCCATGACCGCCCCGGAGGCAGCCACAAAGATGCCGGCCAGGAAGATGCGGCTCAGGTCCAGATGCGGGTATCCGGAAGACAGCAGGGTTTCGCTGAAGGGCTTGACCGCCCCGTGGATGCGGAAACGGTCGCCGCAGATTATTGACAATATGCAGGTCAGCAGGATGCCGGTCATGGCGCCGGCAAAGGCCACCAGGCCCTTCTTGTTTAGGCCGCCCACCAGGAAGATTATGGCTCCGGTCAGGATTGCCACCACCAGCAGGGCCAATAAAATGGGGTCATGGCCCTTTAAAAAACCCGGCAGCAGGATCTTCCAGATCATGAGTCCCGTAAAGATGAAGGAAATAATGGCCTTCAGGCCGGTGATGCCGGCGAAGCCCACCAGCAACAGCAGAAAAATCAGCAGCAGGGCCAGTTCGACATTGATGCGGAAATGGTCGATCACATTGGCAAAGCGGATATGATCATTTTCGGTCTCCAGGACCACGAAGGCCTTGTCACCGGGGGCGAAAAATTTGTCCAGTTCCAGCTTGCCGATCAGGCGGTTGTTGGCATGGACGGACTGGCCCTTGAAACGGGTGTTGAGGAGTTTAAGCGTCAGTTCCTGATCGCCGGTCTTGATGATGCCGCACTGCACCACATCCGAGTTGTCGGTGGCGGTCACAACGGCCTTGGCGCGGTATTCGCCGTTGCTTACGGCCGGTTCAAAGCCGGTGTCGGTCAGGCAGAGCATGATTGTCAGAATGCTGATGAAGATGAAGAAAATGAAATCGGGGTCCCTGAGAGTTTTCATAGTATAAAAATGACCGGGCGAAGCCTGCTCCGCCCGGTCCGGTTTAGTCCTTACAGGCCCATGATCTGGGTCATGCGGTTGAAGATGGCGGTGTTGTCGTAGTAGCCGTTGAACATGGCGTGGCCCAGGCCCTTGGCAAAGGTGGGCACCGGAACACCGGTGTGCGAATAGGATGTCCAGGCGATGCCGGCCTTGTTGTTGAGGATGTGGGTCAGGGTAACGCTCAGGGGTTCATAGCCGCCGTAGAGCAGGTAGGTGTCAGTATTGGAACTCTTTTCCTGCTCGCCCTTGATGCTGCGGGCGAAGGCCTCTTCGACCCTGGCATACTCATAATCGCTGAAGGCCATGGCAAGGGTTGCCCTGGCGGCCTCGTTGCCGGTCATCTTTTCAAGCCGGCGGCGGTCCTCGGCGCTGAGCTTCACCAGGCCAAAGGCCCCTTCGATGGCATCATGCAGGTCAGCCAGGCGGGCATCCTTGGCCTTGTGGGTTTCCTTGTAGGCGGCCAGCTCTTCATCAAAGGCGATGTAGGACTTGGTCTGGTAGCGGACCTTGTCAAAAAAGGAGCCGTACTTGGTGCCGGCAAAGCCCAGGGTCATGCCGCCGCACTCGTGGTCGCCGGTGACAACGATCATGGTCTCCTCGGGATGTTTGTTGTAGAAATCAAGCGCCACGCCGATGGCCTCGTCAAAGGCCAGGGTGTCCCTGATGGATGAACCGGCGTCGTTGGCATGGCAGGCCCAGTCGATCTTGCCGCCTTCCACCATCATGAAGAATCCTTTGTCATTGTCGAGGATGTCAATGCCCTTGGCGGTGAATTCGGCCAGTGAGATGGAGTCGGCCGGGCGGTCCAGTTCAAAGCTCAAGGCGTAATCGCCGTCCAGATATCTGTCATAGGCCACTACCTTGAGGTTGTCGGCGGGCGAGATGGCCATGAAGTCGGCCTTGTTGTCCACTACGCTATAGCCTTTGCCGTTCAGGATATTGATGACATTCGGGCGGTCCTTCCTCTTTTTGGCGGAGTTGCCCTTCATGCCGCCGCCGGCAAAATAGTCGAAGCCGCTGTCGGCGATCTGGGTTGCGATCTCATAGTAATTATTGCGGGTGGTTTCGTGGGAATAGAAGCAGGCCGGGGTGGCATGATCAATGGAGACACTGGAGACGATGCCCACCTTCATGCCGTTGTCCCTGGCCATCTCGGCGATGGTTTTGAAGTTGTTCTTCTTTTCGGGATCCATGGCAATGACGCCCGAGTTGGTTTTTCTGCCGCAGGCAATGGCCGTGGACGCGGCGGCCGAGTCGGTGATGAAGGCATCGGCGGAATAGGTGGTGGTCAGCCCCTGTGATGGGAACTGCGAAAGGATGAGTTTTTCGGGCTTGATGCCGTCTTTACAGGTGGCGCTGAGATAGGCCTCGGCCGCATTGATCTGTGGCAGGGCCATGCCGTCGCCGATGAACAGAAAGACATATTTGGCATCTTTACCCTTGTAGACCGGCTGGCCGTCTGCGGTCATGATTTCGGTGCCGTTGTCCCAGGGCCAGGTAAAGGCGCTGAGTCCCAGTGCTGCGGCAGCCAGCAGCACTGCAGCCAAAAAAGCAGGAATTTTTATTCCCTTAAACTTGGATTTATTCATTAGTACCTCCCATGCGGATATTTTGCCTGAATATGCGCCGGTCCGGTTAAGGTTGGATAAATATCTGGTTAGAAAATGGTTAAGATATGGATGCCGGCCGTCATCAAGGAAATATTACGGTCAATGATTTGATCAATTGAAAAAAATCTATTGACATCTTTAAATAACTGAACGATAACTAAGTTAGCGTACCGGTATGCACAATGAGGGTAATAGGGGGAGATGCATATGAGGGTAATTATTATCGGTGCGGGTATTTCCGGCTTGGCGGCACTGCATGAGCTTGAGAAGCATAACATTGATGCAGTGTGCCTTGAAGCAGGAGATATCCCTGGCGGAAGGGTTGTTTCCAATCGGCGCGACGGATTCATTCTCGATGAGGGCGCCCAGTTTTATTTCAGGTTTTACGACACTATTTTTGGTCTAGCCCGTGAGCTTGGTCTGCATGACCAGTTGACAACCTGGCCATTCAGGGCGGCGCTCTGGAATCGTGAACGCCTGACACCGGTGGTGGCGTCAGTTCTGCCGAAAGATCTGTGGCAGAATAAAGCTGAGCTGATTCGGTTTGTGCTTTCCCAGGGGGTGCCTTACTCGGCGGCCCTGCAGCTGCTAAAAGTCATCCCGACTCTGGCCATGCGGTTCAAGGATCTGGACTTTATCGACTTTGAAAGAATGCTCGATATGGATGACGAATCCCTGGCCGATTTCATCAGGGCCAAGGGCGGGGACTCAGTCCTTGAAAATGTCTTCGGGCCGGTGGGGGCCTGCATGACCTTGGCGCATCCCGAAGATATCGGCGCCGGCTACGGTCTGGCATTGCTCTGGAATATGATCAACGGTCTCTGGACCATGCAGCAGGGGATTGCCATGGTGCCTGAAGCCCTGGCTCAGAAATATTCCGAGCGCATCAGATTGAACACCAGGGTTGATAAGATTGTAATTGAAAAGGGCAAGGTCAAGGGCGTTGAGATTGACGGTCAGCTCATGGAGGCCGATGCCGTAATTCCGGCTGTCACGGCCACCACGCTGCTTGAGATTGCTCCTGATTTGCCGGAGACCATGCGCCGGCCCGTTTCTGCCGTGGAATATTCGGCCTGCTGCCATGTCATGTTCGGCCTCAACCGGCCGTTGCTCAAAAAAGGCTGGTATGCCGTGGTACCGCCGCGGGCTACCGGTTCAACCATGGCCGGATTCACTGAGAGTTCGGTTAAATCGCAGCACTATGTTCCCACGGGCTGTGGCCTGATCCACTGCTTTACCTACGGTAAGCATGCCCAAGCCCTGAACAGGATGTCCGACAAAAAAGTCAATAAGGCCCTGATTGATGATGTCCGGCGCTTTGTGCCTGCCATGCCGGACAATCCGGTTTTTACCCGGATCCGGCGCTGGGATGAGGCGGTCTGCACTGCCCCGGCCGGCATGCTCAGGCAGATAGCGGGCCTGAAAGCCTCTCATCTGCAGGATATTCGCGGCCTGCATCTGGCCGGCGACTACCTCTACATGCCTTCAGTCAACGGTTCGGCCCGCAGCGGAATTGACGCCGCCAAGGCCCTTGTCAAGCAGGCTTAAGCCAAAAGGGGGAAACCATGTCAAAAAATATTACAATCTACGGGGCCGGGATGTCCGGTCTGGTGGCGGCCATCAATCTGGCCAGAGAAGGTTATAAGGTTACGGTGCATGATCGTGAGAAGGGTTTCGGTGGTGATTCCCTGTATAATCCGTCCACCCATACCACGCCGATCTATCCGCAGCAGACTTCCGATTATATCGGGATCGACATCAAGCCGGCCTTTTATCCGGTGAAGAGCTGTCCTTTCTATTTTCACAATACCCGCTCGGATGCCCCGCACAGCGGGCTCTATACGGTGGAGCGCGGCAACCGCGCAACCAGTCTGGATACCATCCTGTATAAAGAGGCTAAAGAACTGGGGATTAAATTTGAATTCGGCTCTCCGCTGAAGAGCGAGATACTCAACGATCTGGACCCCGGCACCATCATTGCCACCGGTCTTACCCGCAAGGTCTATGATATGCTCGATGTTCCGTATAAGGTCTGGTACGGCTGGGTATCACGCGGCGAGATCGGATTCAGCAACTATTCCTGGATCTGGTTTGACGAAAGCATCACCGAGTACGGCTATCTGAGTTCGGCCAACAACTATTATTTCAACCTGCTGTTCTCCACCCGGCCGGTCCCGGAAGAAGCACTTGAAAAATATAAACTTTTCATGAAAAAGACCCAGGGCATCGAGCATGACAACTGGGAATATGTCAGCGGCGCCGTGCCCGGCGGCAGTCCGGACAACCCGCAGCTGGTCAGGAACGGCCTGATTATGTGCGGCACCATCAGCGGCTATATGGACCCGTTCGGCTGGTTCGGGATCTTAGGCGGCTTGATTTCCGGCAAGATTGCCGCCCTGGCCGTCACCGATATGGCCCGGGCCCAGGAGGAGTTCCAACGGTTTATCAGATATTACCGGTGCGTTTACTATCTCAAGGAGCGCCTCTGGTATCCGTATATCCGGCCGAATGTCACGGTCCTGGAAAAAGTTCTGAATATGATCGGGCCGGAAAGATTTTCAAAATTTGTAGCCACCCAGGTCTATGAGGAAAGGCATATTCCGTTTTCGATTCCGGGATTTGCCCATCTGGGTTGCTACTGAAAAGAGGGGAGGGAAAATTATGAGGCGCAGTATTATAACATTTTTGGTGGCAGGGTTCATGGCCCTGGGGGGAACGGCCTTTGCTGTGGACAGCGAAGGGGTCGGCCCCTGGGTCAAGGATAGTGAAAAAGACGGGGTCGTGGGCTATTCCAGGACCAATCCGCGTACCTCGTGCAAGGAGTTCAAGGCCGTCGGGGTTATCGATGCAGCGGTGCCCGTGGTTGAACGCATCCTGCGGGATGCCGAGGCCGAGACCGAATACATGTTCATGGTGAATGAGGCCTACCGCCTTGAGCTGCCGGGCCGGGAACCCACCGCGGATTCATACTACACCTATCTGCGACAGGGACTGCCCTGGCCCATCAATGATCGTGACGGTGTCGGCAAGATCGACTTCTACTACGATAAGGCCAGCGGCGAGATGTTTGTCACCGGGCTGATGGTTGAGAGCGAATATAAGAAGGGTGATTCCGGACTGGTGCGGATGCCGGTAGGGGATGTGAAGTGGTATCTCAAACCGGTTGATGAAGGCCGAAAAACCGAACTGACCTACCAGAATCTGGCCGACCCGGGCGGCAATCTGCCGTCTGATCTGGTCAACTGGCTGCTGAAACGGCTGGGGGTCTACACCATCAACGATATCAGAAAACTGGCTAAACTGGAAAAATATCAGGCAACGGAAGTCATCACCACAACTCCGTGGATCAGGGAAAAGTAAACAATGGTGCCAGTCGATAGGTCTGGCACCATCAATAAAGTTACTAAACAATAACTAAGATACAAAGGAGGGATCAACAATGAAAGTATTGATTATGGGGGGCGGCATGTCAGGTCTGGCTACTGCCGTTAATCTGGTGGACATGGGCGTGGAGGTTGAACTGATCGAAGGCGACAATATGTTCGGCGGCCGGGCCAGTTCCTGGCAGGACGAAGACGGCGACATGATCGACAACGCCCTGCATGTCTTCTTTCCCTACTATGTCAACCTGGTGGGTTTTTTCAAGAAACTGGGGATCGAGGACAATATTGTCTGGAAGAGCAAGGAATTTTACTATGCCCAGGAAAACGGCGATCATGTCAAACTGGCATTTCCCGCCTTGCCGGCGCCGCTGCACGTTGTTGCCGCCTACATCAACTTCCTGAAAGGCTACAAGGGTGCCCCGGTCTGGAAATCGCTGGTGGGCATGTACGGCCTGGCCAAGATGGTCAGCGCCAACAAAGAGGAGGTGGACAAGCTGGATGAGGTCTCCTGGGGCATGTGGGGTTACCGCAAGGGTCCGCTGGATACCTATAAATCAAATGAAGCCGCCATTCACGGTCTGACCTTCACGCCCTACTGGGGCATCTCGGCCAAGGTTATGGCCAACTGGTTCAAGAAGGTCTCGGCTTCGCATGAGACCGCCAGGGTCGGGTTTGCCAACGGCGGCCTGGGCGAAATCTGGGTGGACAGCTGCCTGGATTACATTCGCAAGAAGGGCGGTAAGTGTGAACTGAATCAGCGTGTGACCGCCATTGATGTCAAGGATGGCCAGATCACCGGGGTTACGGTCAACGGCAAGGAAAAGAAGAAGGCCGATGTCTATATCTCGGCGCTCAGTCCCTATGCACTGCGCACTTTGATTCCCAATGATTCCTTCCGGCTCAAATATTTCCAGGATGTGAACTATTTCGAAGAGGCCCCCTCGCTGTCCATCCAGGTCTGGTTCGACAAGAAACTGACCGATGTGGACGTGACGTTTTTCTCGGATAACTGCATCTTCAATACCTATGCCGACCTGTCCAATGTATTGCCGCACATCTTCAAGGGCGGCAGCATGTACGAAATGGTGCTTTCGCCCGCCGACCACATCCGTCACCTGCCGGACGAGGTGATCTTCGAGGAGACGCTGGCCGACATCAAAAAACTCTTCCCCGAGGCTCGCGACGCCAAGGTCAAGAAGTGGAAGGTTGTGCGTGAGCGCCAGGGCGTCTACCGGGCGGCTCCCGGCATGGAGGCCCATCGTCCGTTCCAGCGTTCGCCCTACAGCAACTTCTATCTGACCGGCGACTGGACCAGCACCCCGGTCAGTTCCGGCGGCATGGAAGCCGCTATCTGGACCGCCAATAAGACCTCCGAGGTCTTTGCGTTTGATAAGCTCGATAAAAAAGTGGAACTGAACAAGGACTTTGATCCACCCAAGGGCTTCATGCCGCTGGTCAAGCCTCTGGTGATGCTGAGCGAAGTCGCAGCAGTGGCTGCAGTGCTTAAAGTTGCCTCTTTTATTTTCCGCGCTAGAAAGTAGGCAGATCAATGTCATCGGCGGACCCCTAGGGGTCCGCCACCCTTTGAAGGTTATGATGCCAAAGAGATTGTTGATCATCCTGATTTTATTGCTGTGGCAGCCTGCGTCGGGCGAGTGTGAGAATGAATGGCAGCTTGCCGGCAGTCGTGACGCTATCCGAACCTATACCAGAAAAAGTAATGTCTGCCCGGTGGACGAGATC
>CAYWBU010000038.1:0-1372 GCA_964456565.1 uncultured Bacteriovoracaceae bacterium
AAGATCTTAGGGAGGTTGATGGTAGTGACGGAATCTGTTTAATACCTTCATTCAACGGCTTTTGCCGCGGACGGGAATTCTGGTTCAAAGGCGAGGTTCGTACCTGGATGCGTGATGTGCGCCGCCTTCTTGCGCTCCAACGCCCTTTCAAAGGTAACCTGATCCAGCCCGCTCTTTTGCACATGCGCAAGCCACTGCTGCTCAAACTCGGCCTCCTGCGCCTCGGTCACACCCAGGGCCTGATCGGCATGCACAAACATCCCGCCGGGTTTCAGCGCGGAAAAGATCTTTTTAAACAGTTCGCGCTTATCCCCATCCGCCAGGTGATGGATCGACAGGGCCGAGATCACCAGGTCATATCTTGCAACATCCGCCAACTCGCGGTAGTCCATGATGCCGAAGCTCACGCGCGCATCGCCGTTAAAACGTTCGCGGGCCTGGGCCAGCATGCCTTCGGACAGATCCACCAGATGCAGCCGGGCTAGAGGGTAAGCCCGGGCCACCATGGCAGCGAACAGTCCGGTGCCGCTGCCCAGATCCAGCACATTGATCGCAGCGTCCGCGCCAAACGGGATCATGGCCATGGCCGCGCCGTAAAACCCTTCAAAGTCCGGAATGATCTTCGGCCGGTCCTTATCATATTCTAACGCGCACTCGTCAAAAAGTTCATGTACCTGCATGGTTATTCCCGCACCTCTCTTATAAAATCAAAAAGTTTGTCAAACCGCACCACAAGCGGATCTGCAAACTATATATACAACCACCCTACTATACCTCCAAAATGATCAAACCACAATGTGCCGCAATCCGGTATTATCAGCACGGCCAGCCCTCCACCCTTGCAATAGAGACCTGTTTTATTATATTGGTCCCCCAAAACTCCATTAACGAGGTATACTTTAATGCAGATATTAGTGCTCTACTCCTCCAAGTCCGGCAACACTAAAACCCTGGCCGAAGCCGTCGCCAAAGGCGTCATCTCCACCGGCGCCGAATGTGTGCTGCGCGCGGCAAGCGAGGTCACCAAGGATGACTTCCTGAGCGCCGACGGCATCATTGCCGGTTCGCCGGTCTACTTCGGCACCATGACCGCCGAGCTCAAGCAGATCTTTGACGACTTCGTGGGCATCCGCCGCCGCATGGAAGGCAAGGTGGGCGCGGCCTTTACCACCTACGGCACGCCTGCGGGCGGGGCCGAGACCACCATGCTGTCCATCATCCAGGCCATGCTGATCTACGGCATCGACCCCGGCCTAACCGGCGCTCTGGCCGTGCTCATCAACGGCCGCCTGGTTGACGTTGCCGACTTGCCGGTGCGCGAAGAGGGCGGCGGGACGGTCCGGTGGCAGGGCGAAACGGAGACGACGGCGCG
>CAYWBU010000038.1:1382-18074 GCA_964456565.1 uncultured Bacteriovoracaceae bacterium
ATGCTGATCTACGGCATGGTGGTGGCCGGCGACCCCATGGATGCCACCGGCCATTACGGCGTGGCCTGCGCCGGCGCTCCCGACGCAACCGCTCTGGATCACGGCGAGAAGCTGGGCCGCAGAGTTGCAAAACTGGCGGAAAAACTGCGAGCCGTCTAAAACCGAGAGGCGGTGCAATTTTCATATTCGAGGACCTTTTCCTTTTCCCGCGGTTCATTAATATTATCCTAAACCCCGCGACCGGAGAAGGGATTGGCATGGCAACAGCACCGGATCTGCTAAAACGATTCAACGATTTAAAAACCCTGCCGCATGTGGCGCTGCGGCTTTCCAAGCTGATTTCCGATGAAAACAGCTCCATGCAGAAGTTTGAGGAGATCATCAAGATGGACCCCACCCTGGTGGTGCGGATCCTCAGGGTGGTCAACAGCCCGTATTACGGCCTGCAGCAACGCGTCGACAGCATCTCGCGTGCGGTTATGTTCATCGGCATGCGCAACCTGCGCAACATGGTCGTGACCGAGGCCCTGAAAGATATCTTCAAACTTGGCCAGGATGACGAAAAATTTTCGCGGACCAAACTCTGGCTGCACAGCGCCGCCGTGGGAATCTGCTCCCAGATGATTTCCGAACGGGTTTTCACCAAAAAGGGCGAAGATGCCTACCTGTGCGGCATCCTGCATGACATCGGGCTAATGGTGGAAGACCAGACCGCCCACAAAAAATTTATGGAGGTCTGGGAGTCCTACCGGGACGGCCAGTCCATTATCGATGTGGAAAACAAAATTATCGGCACCAACCACTGCGAGATAGCCTTCCTGCTGGGCAAGGACTGGAACCTGCCCGAGGAGGTGCGCCAGGGTTTCCGCAATCATCACAGCCTGATGGCCAATGTGGACCCCCGCAGCCTGTCCGGGATTGTCCAGACCGCCGAATATTTTGTCTCCCAGATGGGGTTTCCCCTGACACCCGGGATGAAGGGCACCCTGTCACAGCCGCTGGCCGACCATATCCGTGAAAACATCCACGAATATAAGGCGATCGTGCGCGACCTGCCCGAAGAAATGGCCAAGGCCCGCGATCTCTATGAAAACATCGAGGTTTAAGGCATGTCGCATATCGAAGCCATCTTCAGCGAATTCAGCGATCGCGGCAACGAGTTGAGAGAATATCTTGCCTTTCTGAAAAAATACCAACCACTGACCACCTTTGAGGCCCACGGTGATCACCACCATGTCAGCCTGGACGAAGATCTCGGACTGTCGGAAGCCCAACGCAACAATATCATTGCCGCAGCCGCCGGCAAGCCCTTCTGCAAGCATGAGATTGACCACCGGACGACGGTCTTCACTATGCCGGTTCCCGAGTTGGGGATTACCCTGCTCTTTGGCCTGACCGGCGATGTCCCGGACTGGGCTATGGAGTACGGCGCAATGGCCATCATTCCGCTGTGTACCGGCTTTTTTCTGCAGAAGCGCGATGCCCTGCAGGCCAGCGAACTCCATGCAGCCGAAAAGAAGCAGCTCCAGCGTCAAATCCAGGTCCTGCAGCTCAAATACCAGGAAATCCTCAAGGACAACCACCGCAACCACCAGATCATCCAGGATCAGCAGCTCCGCTATTCCGAAAACCTGAAATCCGAGATCGCCAAACAGACCGCCGAACTCCGGGACGCCAACCAGCAGCTGCAGGAAAATGCCCGCATCCGCGACAAGATCCTGGACAATGCCGCCACGGCCATCTTCATGGTCAACCCGGACAAAAAGATCTCCAGGGTAAACCGCGAATTCTGCGACATCACCGGCTACACCAGGGATGAAATCCTGGGAAAACCCTGCAGCACCCTGAATTTTGGCGGTTGCGAGGCACCCTGTCCGGCCGAAAGCGGTCAGCGCATTTTCAGGGCCAACTGCACCATCAGGACCAAGGACGGCCGCACCATCACCTTGATCCGCAATTCCGACGGGCTCTACGATGACAACCGCAATCTGCTCGGCACCGTGGAAAGTTTTGTGGATGTCACCGAGCTGATTCAAGCCCGCCAGGCGGCCGAGGCCTCCAGCAAGGCCAAAAGTAATTTCCTGGCGAACATGAGTCATGAAATCCGCACCCCCATGAACGGCATCATCGCCATGAGCGACCTGCTGCTGGACACCTCCCTTTCGGCCGAGCAGAACGATTTTGCCAACACCATCAAGGACAGCGCCGACGCCCTGCTGCAGCTGATCAACAGCATCCTGGACTTTTCAAAGATCGAGGCCGGCCGCATGGAACTGTTCAACGAAAATTTCAATCTCAGGGCCGAACTGGAAAAAACCAGCGAGCTGCTGGCCATCCGGGCCTATCAGAAAAATGTGGACTTCAACTGCCTGATGCCGCTGGATATCCCGGAACAGCTCTACGGCGACTGCACCAAGCTCCGCCAGATCATCATCAATCTGGCGGGCAATGCCATCAAGTTCACCGACAGCGGCCATGTCAATCTCTGGGTCGAAAAGATTGCGGAAAATGACCGGAGTGTCGATCTGCGCTTTTTTGTGGAAGACACCGGCATCGGCATCCCGCAGGACAAACTGGAGATCATCTTTGAATCTTTCTCCCAGGTCGACCAGTCCAGCGCCCGGCAGTACGGCGGGACAGGCCTGGGCCTGGCAATTTCCCAGAGATTTGTAAACATGCTGGGCGGCCGCATCCGCCTGACTTCCGAGGTCGGTGTCGGCACCACCTTCTTTTTTGAACTCGGTCTGCAGAAACAGCACCAACCTCAAAAACCGCCGCCCTTTGATGAGCTGGCCGGCAAAAAGATCCTGATCGTTGACCCCGACCCCTTCAGCCGCCGGATCCTGCTCGAATATTTCAAAGGCTGGCAAGCCGCAGCAGATCAAACCGGCGATGGCCGCCAGGCCCTGGCAATCCTCAGAAATACCCACCAGCCCTATGACTTTGCCGTAATTGACATGCATACCCCGTTTATTGAGGGCCGCGCCCTGGCCCGCCTCATAACCACGGAAGCAGCCCTGAATGACGTACGGCCCATAATGCTGACCCGCACCGGCAAACATACCGATCCGGCCATCCTGGAGGATTCCGGATTTGCGGCCCGGCTTACCAAGCCGCTGAAACAGGCAGCCGTCAGGCGCACCTTTGAGGAACTTCTCGGTTGCCGGACAACATCCCCGGCCACAGACATCACCATGGCCGAGCAGGCCATTGCCGCCAGTGCCCGGCAACAGGCCAGCATCCTGCTGGCCGAAGACAATGCCACCAACCAGATGGTAGCCCTCAGAATCCTCGAAAAATTCGGCTATCGGGCCGATCTGGCCGAAAACGGCCATGCCGTGCTCGCGGCCCTGGCAGAAAAACACTATGACCTGATCCTGATGGATGTCCAGATGCCCGAACTGGACGGGCTGCAGACCACGCGCATCATCCGGGAAAATGAAAAAACCTCCGGCCAACATATCCCGATCATCGCCATGACCGCCCATGCCATCAAGGGCGACCGCGAAGACATCCTGAGTGTGGGGATGGATGACTATGTCAGCAAACCCGTGGATGCCGTCCTGCTAAAACAGGCCATTGAACGCCAGCTTGTCCGGAGTTCGGTCGGGGAAATCGCCCGGATCGCCAATCAGACTCCAGAGAAAACCGTCTTTGACCGCAGCGGCATTCTGGACCGCCTGGAAGGCGATGCGGAGCTGATGGATGAAATCGTGGAGATCTTCCTGGCGGATGTCCCAATCAACATCCAAGCACTCAAGCAGGCCCTGGACAAGGGCTCGGCCGAGGAGATCATGCACCTGTCCCATGCCATCAAAGGCTCGGCCGCCAACGCCGGAGCTGTTGCCATTAGCAGCCTGGCCGAAAAGGCCGAAACCCTGGCCCGCAACAGCAGCCTTGAAGGAATAGCCACCTTGGTTGAAGACCTGCAAATCCAGTTCCGTCTCTATTCCAAAGCGGTTCAAGACAGCTAACCAAACAAAAGTTTTCAGTTTTATTAAAATCTGTCATCCAAACGACCGAGAATATATAATAAGCAGAAAAACCAAATTAAAATTAATAAAAACTTAAATTCATGTGAGGAGAACATGTTTAAGAATCTTTCCATAGCCAGCAAACTGGCCATCGGTTTTACCATCTTCAGCGTCTCGATCTTCATCATCAACATCGGGACCTATCGCGACCTGCTCAACATGCACGCCTTTATCCGGCAGTTCAGCCAGGAGGTGACTCCGGCCATTGAGTCCACCAACAGGCTCAGTTCGCACGCCTGGCATATCCGCAACACCGCCAATCAGTGCATCTTTGCCGATGCTGCGGAACTGGCCATCCTTGAGAGCGATTTCAAGAAATATTCGGCGGAAATTCCGGCCCTGATGGCCCGCATCAAAGACAGTTCCGATGCCTTCGGGCACTTCAGGGACAGCCTGGTGCTCTATGATGTCGGCTATGAGCCCGACCACGAACGGCTGCTGGAAGACCTGGAGGGCACCGAAAACTCCCTGGCTAAGGCCATCGGGGACATGCCGCAGCTCTTTGCCGCCCGCCGTTCAGAGCTTGATTCCGCTCAGGCGATCGGCAGCCTCACCGCCAGTCGGCTGGCCGAAATCAATCTGCTGATGGAAACCGCCATCGGCAGGATCGAGAGCATTGCCGGCTATTATTCCGGAATCAATGCCGACCTGGGTGACAACGGCGACCGATATCTCTCTTCCACCGAAAGTTTCACCATCGTGATCACCTTTGTCGCCATCGGCATCTGTGTTTTTCTGGCACGCTTCTTCACCCGCATGATCACCCGGCCGACCCGTAAGCTGATGCACCGCATCACCGATATCGCCGAGGGTGAAGGCGACCTGACCATGCGGCTCGATGTCACCACCAATGACGAACTGGGGATTCTTTCACACCGATTCAACGACTTCATTGACCATCTCGACACCATTATCGGTTCGGTCAAACAGACCGCCAAAACCGTGGATATCGCCACCCGGGAGGTCTCCGCCGGCACCCAGGGCATCTCGCACACCTCGCAGGAGCAGGCCTCGGCCATTCAGCAGGTGGCCGCCACCATTGAAGAAATGGCCGCCACCATCAAGCATACGGCGGATAATGCCGTCCAGGGCCGCACCAAGACCAGGGACACCGAAAAATCCATCCATGAAAATGCCGAGACTGCCCGGCAGCTTTCCCGGGCCATGGATGAGATCAGCGAGGTATCCAGCAAGATCGGCGATATAATCATAACGGTCAACGAAGTGGCCTTTCAGACCAACCTCCTGGCCCTGAACGCCGCAGTGGAAGCGGCCCGCGCCGGTGAGCACGGTAAGGGGTTTGCGGTGGTGGCCGACGAGGTGCGCGCCCTGGCCCAGCGTTCGGCTGCGGCGGCCGGCGAGATCAGAAACCTGGTTGAGGACACGGTCAACAAGATCGCCACCGGAGATGCCATGGCCAAAAAGGCCGGCGAGGCCTTTACCAGCATCATTGATCAGATTGAGGAACTTTCACAGACCATGGATGAGATCGCCGAGGCATCCAATGAACAGGCCGTCGGCGTAGACGAAGTCAACCGGGCCATCAGTCAGATCGATTCATCCACCCAGCAGAACGCCAGCACCACCGAACAGCTCTCCAGCGCCGCCGACAACCTGAGCTCCGAGGCCCAGGCCCTGGCCAGGACGGTCGAACGTTTCAAGGTGTCCGACATCATGAGCGAGATCAGCTCCACGCTGGCAAGTATGGAATTCAACAGCAGTGCGGCGTTTGAGCCCCATACAGCCCCGACCGTCGAGATGGCGGATGATGGTTTTGAGGAATTCTAGGGGAGCTTAAGGGCGCCCCTTTATGCTGAACCTTAGCACGCCGTCAGCATCTGTCCGGGTTTCCAGCAGGCCGTCAGCCTGCTGTTTTTCAACATGCACCTGGGCCTTCAGCAGGGCCAGCAGCAGATCTCTGCGGGCCAGTGACGGCCAGGCCTTGCGGCAGAGCTCATCCAGGCTGCAGCCAGCTGCCATATCGAGCAACCGCTCGTTTTCTTGTCTGTGACGGGAGGCGGTATCCGCGATGGTTTTTTCCGGATCGCTAACAATGCGGCCGTGTCCCGGCAGGACAGCCTTCGGCGCCAGCCCGGCTGTCCGCTCAAGGGCCTCCGTGAACAGCTCGCTCCGCGGCCTTTCGGTTTCAATGCCCACTTCATGCAGCGGTGCGGCCATATATGACCCGAGAATATGATCGCCGCTGAAAAGCAGGCCGGAATCGCGATGATAGAGGCAGATTGAACCAACCGTATGGCCGGGAGTGTGTATCACTTCAAGTCCGGCAGCCTGAACAGGCTTGTCGTCCAGCAGCGCGCAGGCCTGTGGCACCGGCCTGAAAAAACCCGCCGCATGCCGGAAGCGCTCCTCAAACCAATCCAGATTCTGCCGTCCGACCCCGGCTCCCAGCAAAAATTTCTGCATGCCCCGGGTCCACATCTGCGCATAATAATCGGTGTGGAGCCGCCAGAGATCACGCGCATGCACATAGACCGGCGCCTTTTCCGCCAGCCAGAAAGCCAGGCCGGCATGGTCATAGTGGCCGTGGGTCAGAATCACAAAGTCAATATCATCCAGGGCGTAACCCGCACCTTCCAGCGCGGCGTTCAACCGCTGACGACCGTCGGGCGCATAGCAGCCGGTATCGATCAAGGCCACCGCAGCGCCGGCCACCAGATAGATGTTGGCCGAACGCATTCCGGCCCTGTGCGGCAGTTCCACATGCAGCAGCTTTATATTTTCAGGCAGTAAATCTTTCATAGGTTGCCGGTATTATTGCACAGCCGGCCGGCGGATAAAAACAAAAAGGGCCCCGGAATAAAATCCGGGGCCCTTGGCAGTCTCTTGAAACTGAAAAATCAGTGGCCTTCAGCCCACTCGGGACCTTCACCCAGAACCGGCAGTCGGTTTACAATGATGCGGTAGACCCAGACCTCCAGGAAGACAACCGTGAAGGTCACCAGCAGCTCCATGATGGTCGGATAGTAGCGGGCCGCCACCTCATAGTTGTAGGCCAGCATGCTGATATTGAAACGGTTCAGCGCAATGCCGATCAGGGCCAGGGCGGCACCGTACTTGACCACGGACATGGACCGGGTATAGACCCCGCGCACAAACATCAGGGCCGGAATCAGCACAAAGCCGAGGATCTCGGTCAGATACCAGTAACCGTAGCTGCTGGTCAGGAAGCCCCAGTCGCCGTCGATGCCGATCTCAACCAGCTTGAGGATGAAGTAGACACCCATGATCCCCACACAGATCTTGGCCAGGCCATAGGTGATATCATCATGGGTGGCCTCATGGTGCACCGAAACCCGGTTGACAAAGACCTTGTGGGCCAGCGAGCCTTCCAGCATCACGAAGCAGATACCGGCAAAGAAGCTGGAAACCACGAACAGCAACGGAATCATGGCTGAATACCACAGCGGATGGATCTTGAACGGCGCCAGCAGGAAGATACCGCCCACACCGGCCTGGTGACCGGTACACAGGGTGATACCGATGATGGCGGCCGCCATATAGAGCGAATTGAGCACTTTCCAGAGTCCCTTGCTGTCGATCCATTCGGCAAAGGCCGGGGAGAACTCCAGCAGCAGACAGATATCATACATCAGGAAGTGCCAGGCAACCATGAACAGGACCGAGGCGATCTCGTAATGATGGCTGATCTTCCAGATGGCAACCGCAGCTCCCACCATGAAAATGAAATAGACTGCAGAGATAACCTTCCACAGCTTGGACTTTACAATCCCGGCAGTATAAAACTGCGGAATCTCGGTCAGGATCACAAAGCCGCAAAAGACCAGGAACCACAGCACAACCAGGCCCATGGAGGGCGAACCCGGACTCCAGAGGCTTTCGGCGCTGGGCCACAGGTGAATCACGAAGTTCAGGGCGTTCCAGGGACGACCGAGGTCCAGAATCAACGCCGCGGCATAGAAGGTATAGGCCAGAAAACCGCCCAGTACGACCGAACGCATGATGGGATGATATCTGTGCCGTCCGAGGGCATAGACAACGAAGCTCAGGGTATAGGCACCACCGGCAAAGGCGATGCCCACCAGAACGTCAAAACTGATCCACAGCCCCCAGGGGAACTCCTGGTTCAGGTTGGTGACCGGCCCGAGGTTGAGGCCGCCGATATTGACTTCGCCGCCCAGGCCAAGGGCAAAACGGGCAATGATAACACAGAGTCCCAGGAACATGATCAGGACGGTTATCCAGTTGAAGGAGGTGTTCATGTCCCCCTTGGGTCTGAAATCCCCCTTGTTTACCTTGTTATAGGCACCATGATAATCAACCGACATTACATTTTTATTTTCACTCATGGCTTATTCCTCTGAATTGTCATCTGAATGAGAGTTGTCATGCTTGCGTTTCGCCAGATAGGTCATGCCCAGCACAACCGGCGGAACCACAAAGTCAACCATATGCACGGTGTCCATGAACGGCTTACTGTATTCCGGGATGGGCCGCTCGCCCATATCGGTCCTGAAACCGATCTGATCAAAGCTGACCGCAGAGAGGTACAGCCAGCTGGTGCCGCCGACCTCTTTTTCGCCGTAGACATGATCAACATAGGTATCCGGTGTGGCGGCAATGCGCTCATGGGCCTCTTTGATAAGCTCACTGCGTTTGCCGAATTTCAGTGCGCCTGTCGGGCAGACACTGACGCACCCGGGCTGTTCACCTTTTTTAAGCCTGGTCTCGTAGCAGAAGGTACACTTCTTGATTTCAGGCGCCGGTGTTTCATATTCAAACTTCGGAATATCAAACGGGCAGGCAACCATGCAGTAACGGCAACCGAAACAGTTTTCATGCCAGGTCACGGCACCTTCTTTTTCCTTATGGAAGGCCCCCACCGGACAGGCTGACTGACAGCCGGCAGACTGACAGTGCATGCACTGGGTCTTCACATTTACCGATTTACCGGTTTTGGTCTTGTACTTATTGACCACCGTATATTTGGTGTCATCGGTTTTTCTGCGTTCCTTGGTTGCTTCCTTGGAAAGGTCGGGTTCGGGCAGACCATTGATCTCAGCACAAGCCGTCTCACAGAGATGACAACCAATGCACTTGGTTGTGTCCACCAAAACCGCGAAAGGATCTCCAGGAACTTCCTCTGCGGCCAAAGCCGAACCGGGTTTTGCTGCCATAACCAACCCGGACGGACCAACTACCATCATTTTAAGAAAAGATCGTCTATCCACAAAATCCCCCCAACTGTTAAACTTTTCACGATACTTAACGTAACCAAATCGCCCATGTCAACCATTCGGGCACATAAGATGGATGAATATATAGACTATATACATTTATGTCAATGGATCTGAACAAAAAGCACCTGTTTAAAAATTGGTAGGTGCCGCGCAACTGCCCGGTTTTACTGCCCACCAACCTTTCTGCGGCTTGACATCCAGCAGCTTTAGCACGTACAACTTAAGCTAATTAATCTGCAATTTGCATTTTGGAGGTATAAATGAAAACCCGGATCACCGAATCTTTCGGCATTAAATATCCCATCATCCTCTCCGGCATGAGCTGGATCAGCACTCCCGAAATGGTAGCCGCCGTCAGTAACGCCGGCGGTCTCGGAATCCTGGCCACCGGTCCGCTCAATGCGGAGCAGACCCGCAAGGCCATCGGCCGCATCCGCGAACTGACCGACAAACCCTTCGGCGCCAATGCCACCCTGCTCTTTCCGGGCGCCAGCGAAAATGCCGCCGTCCTGCTGGATGAAAAGGTCCCGGTGATAAATTTTTCACTGGGCAAAGGTGACTGGATCGTGGAGCAGGCCCACAAATACGGCGGCAAGGTGATTGCCACCGTGGTCAATACCCGCCACGCCAAAAGGGCCCAGGAATATGGTTGTGACGCCGTCATCTCCACCGGCCATGAGGCAGCCGCCCACGGCGAACAGGCCACCTCTCTGGTCCTGGTACCGACCCTGGCCAATGCCCTGGATATCCCCATAATTGCGGCCGGCGGATTCGGCGACGGCCGCGGACTGGCCGCCGCCCTGGCCCTGGGAGCTGATGCCATCGCCATGGGCACCCGCTTCATGACCACCCAGGAAAGCCCCCTGCATGACAACTTCAAGCAGCTGTCCATTGAAAAGACCGCCTTTGACACGGTCTTTTCCAAACGCCTGGACGGGATCTGGTGCCGGGCCCTGGATACCGAGGGCGCCCGCAAACAGCTCAAGGCCGGGCTCAACCTGATCCAGCTCATAAAGGCCATCCCCAATTCCCGGTCCATTGCCGCCCAGCTGAACATGCCCTATATCAAGATGTTTTTCGGGGTACTGCTCTCGGGCTGGGGCAATTCAAAGCAGCTGGCCTTCATGGCCAATGCCTTTGACTCCATCAGCCGGGCCACCCAGGCGGGCGATGTCAGCAAGGGCTGGCTGACCGTGGGGCAGGTCACCGGCCTGATTGATGACATCCCCACCGTCGAAGAACTCTTAAAACGCATGGACAAAGAGGCCCAGGAGGTTTGTGCCAGACTGCAGCAGACGATTGCAGACTGATCCAGCATCACAATATCAGCCCGGGCGGGCATAGCCCGCCCGAAACGGCACACATGTGCCACTTTGCAACACCCATCATTTTAAAGCTGTCTCGTTCTGCAACAAAACCGGCAAAACCAAACACCTCCCAGACTTAACGTATTGTTTTATTTAATTTTCCATATATTTTCTTTTTTGGCAAACCATTTGCAATATGGAAGTAAAATCTCAGGGGAGGACTGATTATGGGGAATGCTTCACTTTTAAAAAAAATATTACATGGTTTGGTTTTCGCGCTTCTCTTTTTACCCGTGGGGGCCTTGGCCGACAGTTTCAGTGACAAGATGGAGGAGGCAGATGCTTTAGTTGCCAAAAGGGATCCGGATAGCCTCCTTAAAGCCGCCGATATCTATAAGGAGCTGTGTCAGATAAACCCTGCCAGCTGCGAAGCTCACTGGAAAGTCGCCAAGGCCTCCATCCTCTATGGTGAATATGAGAAATATAATATGGCAGAAAACTATGAAGATATCGCAAAAAAATATGGCAAGCAGGGCCTTGACTATGGCGAGAAGGCCCTGGAGATCTGCCCCGACAGCATCGATGCCACCTTCTGGTTTGCCCTTTCTGCCGGGGCCTATGCCGAGGGATCCAGCATAATCACCGCCCTCAAGGAAGGTCTTAAGGGCAAATTCCAGAAAAACTTTGAAAAAGTATACGAGATCGATAAGAGCTATTGGGGTTATTATCCGGTTCTGGCCCTGGGTGAATTCTGGTACTCACTCCCCTGGCCCATGGCCGACAATGACAAGGCATTGAAATATCTGAAAGAACTCAACCAGCTCAATCCGGACCTGGATGAAGGCAAGATCTTCCTGGCCCGGGCCCTGATAAAAGACAAGAACGAGAAACAGGCAAGGACTCTGCTGGAGGATCTGGCACACAACAGTGAGATCAAAAAATTCAAGACCGAGGCCCAGGAGCTCCTGCAGAAAATCTAGGGAGGGAGCACCAACTCCCTTCATACGAGGATCATGAGCCTGGCTCATGATGGTCGCAAGACCGAAACAAACCCTGGGCCCGGCTGACCGGGCCCACGCTTTGTCCATTGCAATCTGGAAACAGGGCATATCTTTAGCAGCAAGTTTTCCGTTGTGAAATCTTCCCCTTACTGCCGAATCTCAATGCCCTGTTTCCGCTTTTTTTACACTCCAGTCAGAAAATCAGAGCTTTTTCAGTGCGGCTTCCGCCTTGGTCTTAAAGAAAGGCACGCCGCTTGCCACGGCACAGTTCAGCAGTTCCCTGGCCCGGGCCTTGTCGCCCTTGTCCTTTGATTCCGCCAGCAGCATCCCCAGAAAGAGCTGTCCCTCGGGATAGTTGCCGGAACCAGCCGGGGCCTTTTCAAGATATTTATCAAGAAACTTGCGGGCTGCTTTTTTGTCTTGCATCGGCCACGGCAGCAGATACCAGAATTCGCCCAGGCAGAGATACGGGCAGTGCTCCCAGTATGTCGGATCAATTTTTTCGGACATTTCGAAACCCTTCTGGGTCTTGTTCTTGATCCCCTCTTTCAGTGCGGTGAGAATACTGACCCCATCGGAATAGGCTCCCACACAGCAGCCATACCAAAAATGGCCTTCGACCCTCTCGGGGCTAAGCTCCATAGCCTTACTGCCATACTGCATGCCCCTCTTCCCCTTATCGGCGCATTCAGCCTCCCAATCGTCAAGAAGGACCCATTTCACCTGCTGACAGTAAAGCCTGTATCCACGCGCAGCCTTCCAGTTGGCCTCAAAGCTGTCGGGATTAATTGCCACGGCTTTGACACATAAGTCAGCTGATTTCAAATACATGTCGGCAGCCTCCCGCGAATTGAATTTCGGCAGGTTTTCCGTCACCAGGGCATCGGCCTGATCCAGCAGCGCCCTAAAATCCTCACCCATGGCAATCGCCGGAAAAACAAACATAGCCATCAGAAAACAAACAAGACTTCTTTTCATAAACCTTCCCCCATATAATAGATGTTATCCTTTTATCACATATATAAATTTCAATGAACACCTAAACTTTTGATTCTTCACGTCAGCCGTGACAGGCCGTTTAGAAACTTGTCCTTTAAGGGGCCCTGTGCTAGTGAAGGCTCAATCAGATCAACTATTGGAGGACTGTCTTGAAATATAAATTTTCCGCATCAGATTATATTGCATTGATTGTCAGTTATATCCTTGTGGGCCTCTACGCCGCCGGTGTTGAACTGCCCGCCGGCCTGCCGGACTGGATCCTGCTTGCCATCGCCCTGTTGCTGAATCTCTGGACCGTCCCCCTGCCCGGCCTGCACTCCAAGGCCCTGCCGAAATCCGAAAAGCCTCAAATCACCACGGGCGAGGCCCCGGCCCTGCCCGAAGCAGCTGCTGTTCCGGCAGAAAAACCATCAAGTCAGGACCGGCTGGAACAGAGTCTGGGCAAGACGCAAAAAGGCTTCATCAGCCGCATTGCCGGTGTTTTTAAAAAGGCCGGGGCCATTGATGACTCCATGCTGGCGAGCCTTGAGGAAACCCTGGTGGGCAGTGATGTCGGCATCAAAACCGCCTACATGCTCTTTGAAGAGATCCAGCAGGAAAAAGAAAAGATCACCGAGCCGGCTCAGGCCATGCAGATAATCAAGCAGAAGGTCAACGACATCCTCAGTCCCCGGGAGGCTCCGCTGGCAATTCCCGCAGACAAAAAGCCCTTCGTCATCATGGTCACCGGCGTCAACGGTGCCGGCAAGACCACCACCATTGCAAAAATGGCCCATCGCTTCATCAGCAGCGGCAAATCGGTCATCATTGCCTCCGGCGACACCTACCGCGCCGCGGCAATTGAACAGCTGGAACACTGGGCCGACAAGGTGGGCGCCGATTTCATCAAGTCCCATGAAGGCGCCGATCCTTCATCCGTGGCCTTCGACGGTCTGCAGGCCGCCATTGCGCGTGAACATGACATCCTGATCATCGATACGGCCGGACGCCTGCATACCAAGGAAAACCTCATGGATGAGCTCAAAAAGACCCGCCGGGTCCTGGACAAGAAACTTCCCGGCTGTCCCCATGAGATTCTGCTGGTGCTGGATGCCACCCAGGGACAGAATGCCATTGAGCAGACCCGCCAGTTCGGCGCAGCCCTCGATATCACCGGCATCGCACTCACCAAACTTGACGGCTCGGCCAAGGGCGGAGTTATCGTGGGGATTGCCAACGAATTTGAGATCCCCATCCGTTTCATCGGTGTGGGTGAGGCCATGGACGACCTGCAGGACTTCAGGGCTGAAGATTTCGTCAATGCCCTTTTTCTTGACAATAAGGAATGATCACAGGATATTATCCCAATGCTGAAAATCAATAAAGATCGTCTGACAACCATCTTTGATTCCATGAAGGGCAAGACCGTCATGGTTATCGGAGATCTGATGCTGGATCGTTATATCTGGGGTGCGGTGGAACGCATCTCGCCCGAGGCCCCGGTCCCCGTGCTCGATGTAAAATCGGAAGACGCCAAACTGGGCGGCGCCGGTAATGTGGCCAGCAACCTGACCTCTCTGGGTGGCCGGGTAATGATGGCCAGCGTGGTGGGCCGGGATGCCAACGGTCAAACCGTCAAACGCCTGCTGGAGAGCCAGGATATCGCCACCAACCATATCCTGCTGGCCAATGACCGTCAGACCATCGTCAAGACCAGGGTCATCGCCCATCACCAGCAGGTTGTGCGCATCGACCGCGAAGACCGCAGCTTCATCCCTGAGGAACTGCGTTCGGACATGATCGAATCGGTCAGGGAATCCATCGCGGATATCGATGCCATCATTGTATCGGATTATGCCAAGGGTATGATCAGCCGGCACCTCATGGAGCAGGTCGTCAGTATTGCCAGACCGGCCGGAGTTCCGGTCTGCGTTGACACCAAGGACAGAAACTTTCCATATTATAAGGATGTCACGGCCATCACCCCCAACATCAAGAAACTCAGCTTTGGCTCGGGCATCAAAATTGAAAAGCAGGATGACGTCATCCGGGCCGCCACCAAGGTCAAACAGGAACTGAACTGCAGTCTGGTGCTGGCCACCCGCGGTGAAGAGGGCATGAGCCTCTTTGAGGATGACGGCCGGGTTATCCACATTCCCACCGCCGCCAAAAAGGTCTTTGATGTGACCGGGGCCGGCGATACGGTGATTGCCTGTTTCGCCCTGGCACTGGCAGCCGGAGCCACTCCGCTGGAATCGGCCATCCTGGCCAACACCGCCGCCGGAATCGCCGTTGGCGAAGTCGGTGCGGCCAGCGTGTCCCTGGAAACCCTGCGCAATGTCTCCATGGAGGAGATTAGTGGGTAAGGCCGGAACGCCGTCCGCCGTCATGCTCTTTTGCAGCGTCATGTTCCACGATGATGCCCAGGCCGCCAGGGCCCTCGCGCTGCTGACTGAAAAATTCGGTCCCATTTCCTACCAGAGCGTAAAAATGCCCTTCGATTATACGGCCTACTACTGCCGCGAAATGGATTCGCCGCTGTACCGCTATGTTGTGGCCTTTGAAAAGCTGGTGCCCCGGGACCATCTGGCCCCGGCCAAGACCTACTCCAATGCCATTGAAGACCGGCTTTCCAGCGCGGGATTGCGCAAAGTCAACCTTGACCCCGGCATTCTGAGTATGGAAAATATATCTCTGGCGACAACCAAGCCCTATTCGCACAGGATCTACCTCTCAGACGGGATCTGGGCTGAGGTCACCCTGATGTATCAGGGCAATGCCTACCATCCGCTGGAATGGACTTATCCGGACTATGCATCCGAGGAAATGGTAACAATTTTCAAAAAACTGAGAGCCACCTACAAGGAGAAGATACAATGCCAAGAAGTATGACAGGATTCGGCCAGGCGGATGCCCTCGGATATCATATCGAAGTCAAGGGCGTAAATCACCGCTACAAAGAGATCAGAATCAAACATCCCAAGGAATTTTCCCGGTTCGAGATGCAGATAAGATCCATGGTTCAGGATGCCATCGGCCGCGGCAAGGTGGACGTCACCATTTCCAAAAATAACCACGTCAACGGCCACAACGACATGGATATAAACTGGGAGCTGGCCCGTTCCAGCTTTGCTGCCATCCGGCAGATGGGCAGCGAATTCGGCGGCGAACCCAGTTTCAGGGATGTCATGTGGCTGCCGGGCGTTATCTGCGAAAGTTCCCAGGATATTGATGAGATCTGGGAACAGGTGGAGCCGGCTGTACAGAACGCGCTGGAAGGCTTCACCGCCAGCAAACAGGCCGAGGGCGAAACGCTCAAGGATGACCTCACAGCCAGGATCAAGACCTTGCTGGAAATGCAGGCCAAGGTTGCCCGGCTGGCGGAGAATGTCCCCGAGGAGTACCGCAAACGCCTTGCATCCCGTCTGGAATCCCTGCTGGCTGAAAAAGAGATGATCGACGAATCCCGTCTGGCCCAGGAGGTGGCGTTGCTGGCCGACAAATCTGACATCACCGAGGAACTGGTCAGGCTGGAAAGCCATCTGAATGCCTTCATCAAGGTCCTCGGAACAAAAAAGCCTGATCCCATCGGCCGCCGACTTGATTTCATGCTGCAGGAGATCAATCGCGAATTCAACACGATCGGAGCCAAATCACAGCTGACCGAGATCAGTCACATGGTAATCGAGGCTAAAACCGAGGTGGAAAAGATCAGGGAACAGGTTCAGAACATCGAATAGGAGTCTATGCACGATGAAACTGAATGACAACCGGCTGCTTAATATCGGATTCAGCAACAGTGTTGTGGCATCAAGGGTAATCGCCATTGTAACCCCCTCCTCCTCGCCCATGAAGCGCCTGCGGGAGGAGGCCCGCGAACGCGGGCAGCTGATTGACGCCACCCAGGGCCGCAAAACCCGGTCGATAATCATAACCGACAGTTCGCATGTGATCCTAAGCGCGATCCAGGCCGAGACCGTCTCACATCGCCTGCAGGACATGAACAAAGAATTTTCACTGGTGGAGTAGAACATTGCGTATCTTTATTTCCGGACCATCGGGGGTGGGCAAATCCACCATTATTCGCCGGATACTGGCGGACAACCCAAACTTGGTGCTTTCAATCTCCTACACCACCCGCAAACCGCGCCCG
>CAYWBU010000039.1:0-18060 GCA_964456565.1 uncultured Bacteriovoracaceae bacterium
TGCGTATGAACAGATTGTCCAGCGTGCGCATCCGGCCTCGGTCAGCTATTATGACTACAGTCCGGAAGAGCGCCGCGAACTGGGGATTACCGACACCCTGTTTAGGCTGGCCGTGGGGATCGAATGTGTGGACGACATCATTGCCGATCTGGACCGCGGTTTTGAGAGCATCAAAGGCTGAAATCCGGGCGAATGATGTGAGTTGAATAAAGGGGGAAGGCCTTAAGGCCTTCCCCCTTCTTGTTTTCAGTCCAGGGCGGCTTCGGCTTCGGGACTCATGCCGGCAATCTTTTCGGCGATGATGTAGGTGACGAAGGCGACCAGAAGCCCGTTGATGGGGGCGATGCCGGCGGTGATGAACTTGGCGGCGGCGGCCCCGGCGGCCCAGGCGATCACGGCGCTCAGGCGCACCGGCTGAAAGCTGGTTTCATCGAGGGAGCTGTAGCGGCCTTTGCGCAGCACGAAATAATCGGTCATGATCACGGCGCCGATGGGCGGCAGCATGGTGTTGAGCAGAGAGAGCCAGCCGCAGAAGTTGTTGTAGAGATAGATGGCCAGGACCGTTCCCAGCAGACCGTTGAAGATCACAATATATTTTTTGGGCAGGCCGGTGATGTTGGCGAAACCCAGACCCGAGGCATACAGGGCATTGTCGTTGGTGGTCCAGATATTGAGCCCCAGCAGGAGCATGGCCGGGATAATCAGTCCCTGCAGATAGAGCACTTCGGAGATGTCGGCCTGCTGGTAGAGCGCCGAACCCACGGCCCCGAAGATGAACATCAGCGAGTTGCCGATGAAAAAGGCCAGCACCGTGGTGCTGACGGCGATCTTTCTGGTCTTGGCAAAACGGGTAAAATCCGGGGTCAGGGTGCCGCCGGAGATGAAGGATGCCACACAGATGCCGATGGCCGCGCTCATGGTCAGCGGATCGGTGGGCGTCAGTCCCATGAAATGCTCCAGGCCGCCGCCGTCACCCAGGGCCTTTCCCACCGAATAAAAGCCCAGGATTGCAATGGCCGGAACCGCGATGGAAGACAGGATGGTCAGGGCCTTGAAGCCGTAGTAGGCCGTGGCGGTCATCAGGATGCCGCTGGCGGCGATCAGGATATAGAAATTAAGTCCGGTGAAGGTCGCGCCGGTAAACTTCTGGATGGGCAGGGCAAACATGGCCACGCCCACCCCGAACCACCCCACCTGGGTAATCCCCAGCAGGAAGGACGGCAGGTAGGAACCCTTTTCGCCGAAGGAATAACGGGCCAGCAGATGGGTCGAAAGCCCGGTGCGGGCAGCGATCCAGGCCAGGGCGCCGGTATAGGCCCCCAGGATCAGGTTGCCGCAGAGGACCGCCAGGAAAAACTGGGTGGCATTCAGACCGACTCCCAGGCGTCCGCCCGACCACATGCTGGCCGAGAAGAAGGTGAAACCCATCATTACCACCAGCATGGCCCAAAATCCGCGTTTGGATGATTCCGATACCTGTTCCAGTGAAAAATCGTTGTCGTGTTTCTGCATGGCGTTCCTCTTAATTTTTTAGTTGAGTTACCCGGTCGATCTGTTCATGGCAGACGGCCTTGAGGTCGATTCCGGCAAATTTTTGGGCGTCCAGCTCCGGGAAACGTTCCCTGAGCAGCTGGGCGTAGGTCATCCCGCTTTCGGCCAGGGCCAGGGTCTGGAGCCAGTAATTCTCAATATCGCTGAAATATTCCGGCAGCCAGAAGGCCCGCGATCCGGCATCATAGATGGTGCAGCGTTCAATGGCATAGGACGGCTTCGCATATTGCGAGGCGATGAATTCCGGGGCCATGAGCGATCCGCGGCGCAGCAGGTCGGTGCCGGTGATGCGGATGGACATGGGAGTGTCGATCCGGGCCACCTCGAAGCAGCCTTCAATATAGACCAGGGTCGTGCCGCTGTAGTCGGGATAACGTTCACGACAGACGGCGTCGATATCATTCAGGATCTCGGCGGCCCGCTGTCCGCCGAAGGTGAAGAACAGGATCGAACGCAACTGGCCGCCCTGCTGGTTCACGGCCCTGAGCAGTTCCTGCAGGGCATGTTCCAGACTGGTACCGGTGGCCACCACATCGCCCAGGATGGCCGTGGCAGTCTTGGGCAGGTAGACCTTGCGGTAGGCGCTTTCGGTGATGTGCCAGTCCTCGCTGTCACGACTGTCGCGGGCGCGCTGGGCGCTGATAAAGGCCGAGCCGTGCCGGTTCCAGCCGCAGGCGTCGGTGAGGGCCTCCCGCAGGCCGAAATTGAGTCCGCCCCTGAGGACATGGAAGACAATGGCCTCGGTCTCAATGAAACCGAAAAGTTCTTCCGCGGCGAGGGCCTGAATGATTCGGGTGCAGGCCTGTCTCAGATTGCGGGTGTATTCCACTCCGAACAGAAAAGGGTCGTTGCAGATTGCCCGGGTCTCGGGAGTGGAGGCGATGATGCGGTTCAGGGTGCTTGCGGCCGGCAGTTGATAAAGGCTGCATTTTTCAGTCTGGGGCACCGGATGCAGGGTTTCAATGTCCATGAAATGTTCTCCGCGATTTTTGAGGGTTTTAGAATAATGACTGCCAAACGGCAACCGTAAATTTCCCTGCCGGACAAAAAAGGGGCTTGCCGGTTTTTGCACTTTAGATTATCTGGTTTGGGCCGAAAGAAAGATTTAATATGGAGGCTGGCAACACGAAGATGAAGAATCCGCGCATCGCTGTTTGGAAGATTGTATCGCTTGTGCTGACGCTGTGTTTTGTTCCCGGGGCCATTCCTGCCTATCTGGCCTTTGCCTCCCAGCGCTTTCTGGTCAACACCAAGATCATCTATTCGCCTCTGGTTGTCTGCAGCACCATCTTTGTGCTGGCTTCGGCCGCAGGCTGAACTCCGCTGACAGCCTCTTTATAAGCCTTTGAGAGGCCTTCAAATCTTGACTTTTATCCATTAGCTGGCTAGAGTCCTGTCCTGAATCAAATCAGGAGGATTAGATGGACTATAAGGATACACTTTGTCTGCCCAGGACCGAGTTTCCCATGAAGGCCAAACTGGCTCAGCGTGAGCCGGGTTTTCTGGAGAAGTGGGAAAACGAGGAGCTGTATGCGCGCATCCTTGCCAAATCCGCAGGGCGCGAAAAATTTCTGCTGCATGACGGCCCGCCGTATGCCAACGGCCACATTCACATGGGGCATGCACTCAACAAGATCCTGAAAGACATCATTATAAAATCCTACTTTATGATGGGCTATGGCACGGTTTACCGTCCCGGCTGGGACTGTCACGGCCTGCCCATCGAACATCAGGTGGAGATCAAGCTGGGGGACAAGAAGGCCGGCATGACCAAGGCCGAGATCCGCAAGCAGTGCCGCGATTATGCCGAAGATTTCCTGGATATCCAGCGTGAAGAGTTTAAGCGCCTGGGGATCTTCGGGCTGTGGGAAGATCCCTATCTGACCATCAACTATAAATATGAAGGGACCATCGCCCGCGAGCTGGGTAAGTTTATGGGCAACGGCTCCATGTACAAGGCCAAGAAACCGGTCTACTGGTGTGCGCGGTGCCGCACCGCCCTGGCCGAGGCCGAGGTTGAATATCATGACCAGACCACCCCGGCCATCTTTGTACGTTTCCCCATGATTTCCGATCTGGGCGAGAAGATTCCCGAATTGAAGGGTCTGGATGATGTCCATGTGGTGATCTGGACCACGACCCCCTGGACCATTCCGGCCAACCTGGCGGTGGCCTTCCATCCCGACCTGGAATATTCGGCGGTGAAGACCCCCGATCACGGGGTACTGATCATGGCCACCAATCTGGTGGATGATGTCATGCAGCAGTGCGGAATCGAGGGTTATGAGACCCTTGCGATCTTCAGCGGTTATCAGGTGGAGCACCTCAAGGCCCGCCATCCGCTCTATGATCGTGAATCGCTGCTGATCCTGGCCGACTTTGTGACCACCGAGTCGGGTTCGGGTTGTGTGCATGTGGCCCCGGGTCACGGTGAAGACGACTACCTGGTGGGGCGGTCCTACGGGCTGGAGATCTTTGCGCCGGTCGACAATGACGGCTGCTATACCAGCGAGGTGCCCGACCTCAAGGGCAAGTTTGTCTTCGATGCCAATGATGAGGTCAATGCGATGCTGAAAGATAAGGGCGCGCTGCTCAACGTCGACAGCTATGCCCATTCCTATCCCTACTGCTGGCGCTGCAAGTCGGCCATCATCTTCCGTTCGACGCCCCAGTGGTTCATCTCCATGGAAGAGGGCGGTCTGCGGGAAAAGGCCCTCAATGAGATCCGGCGGGTCAACTGGATTCCGTCCTGGGGCCAGGAGCGGATCTACAACATGGTGTCCAACCGGCCGGACTGGTGTATCTCACGCCAGCGCGCCTGGGGTGTTCCGATCCCGGTGTTCTACTGTAAGGAATGTGGGGAGACCATCGCCAGCAAGGAAGTGGCCGACCATGTGGCCGCAATCTTTGACCGCGAAAGCGCCGACGCCTGGTTCATCCGCAGTGAGAAAGAACTGCTGCCGGAGGGCTTTAGCTGTCCCAAATGCGGGCAGACCGTTTTTGAGAAGGAAGAAGATATCGTTGATGTCTGGTTTGATTCGGGGGTCAGCTATGCCGCAGTCTGCGAACAGGATGAGCGCCTCGGGACACCGATCGACATGTATCTGGAAGGTTCTGACCAGCATCGCGGCTGGTTCCACAGCACGCTGCTGGCCTCGGTCGGCACCCGCGGGCAGGCTCCCTACAAGCAGGTCCTGACGCACGGTTTCGTGGTGGACGGTAACGGCAAGAAGATGTCCAAATCGCTGGGCAACACCATCAGTCCGCAGGAGATCATCGATAAGTATGGCGCCGAGATCCTGCGGCTGTGGGTCAGCGCCCAGGACTACACCTCGGATATCCGTAACTCGGACGAGATTATCAAGCGTCTGACCGAGACCTACCGCCGGATTCGCAATACGGCGCGTTTCATGCTGGGCAATCTGAGCGACTTTGATCCGGCCGCCGACATGGTGGCCTATGGCGATATGCTGGAACTGGACCGCTATGCCCTGCACGTGACCCAGAACCTGATCGAGAAGGTGCGCGAGCGCTACGAGGACTTCGAGCCCTATGTGATCTATCAGCTGGTGCATAATTTCTGTGTGGTGGACATGAGTTCCTTCTACCTCGATATCCTGAAAGATCGTCTGTATGTCTACGGTCAGGATTCCCTTGAACGGCGCTCGGCCCAGAGCGCGGTCTTCCAGATCCTGGTGAGCCTGACAAAACTGCTGGCCCCGATCCTGGCCTTCACCGCCGAAGAGATCTGGGACTTTATCCCGGACTTTGCGGGCAAGGATGAGAGCGTGCATCTGAGCACCATGCCCGAGGTCGATGCCGGATTGAAGGATGCCGATCTGTTTGCCAAGTGGCAGCGGATCATCGCCCTGCGGCAGGAAGTTTCCAAGGTCATGGAGGATGCCCGGCGCGACAAGGTGATCGGCCATCCGCTGGATGCCAGGGTGGTCCTGGTGGCGGGCGGTGAGACCCTGGAGTTTCTGCAGGGAATTGCAGCTGATCTGCGGGATGTCCTGATCGTCTCGGCTGTGGCGGTTGAAGCCGGTGAGGGCCCTTATCTGGAAAGCGAGGAGTTTCCGCAGCTGCGGGTAGAGGTGGGCAAGGCCGCCGGTGAAAAATGTCCGCGCTGCTGGAATTACAGTGAAGAGATCGGCAAGGACTCCGCCCATCCGGAGGTCTGCGCCCGGTGTGCCGCCCAGCTTGCATGAAGAAATATCTGAAAGGTTATCTTGTCTGGGGGATGATGTTGGCGTTCTAATGATGTATTAAACGCAGCGGGTTTAATCAGTGTCATCAAGGGTTTCTTTGATATCGTGCATGTCCGCAACACTGGGGCGGCCTTTGGGATTCTGCAGGATATCCCCGAAGATCTCCGGGTGATTTTTTTCCTGCTGATAACGGTGGCGGCCGTGGCAGGCATGTTCTATGTCTTCCTCCAGTCCGAGGATGACTCCCGGTTTTTGAAGACCATCCTGTGTCTGATCGTGGCCGGTGCGGCCGGAAACCTGACGGACCGGCTGGTTTTACGCGAGGTGGTGGATTTCCTGAGTTTCTATATCGGACCCTACCGCTGGCCGACCTTCAACCTGGCCGATACCTACATCTCTGTCGGCATGGTCGGGCTGATCATCTTCTCGGTCTTTATGGCTCCCGATGAAAAAAAGAACTAACTAAAAAGGCGGCCCGCAGGGGCCGCCTTTTTTGCAGGATAAACCTCAAGCTAACCGACAGCCAGCTTTTCGAGGTCCTCGAACAGGGACCATTCCTCGGGTTTGATGAGGGATTCCAGATCGACAATGATGACCATCTGGCCGGTCTGGTCCTTGTAGACGCCCTTGATGAAGTCGGTGGAGATCCCGGCAGAGAAAGACGGGGTCTTCTGGATCAGGGCGGGATCGATCACCAGGACATCGGAGACCTGATCCACCACGAGGCCCACAACCTTGTCACTGCTGCGGACAATCAGGAAGACCGTCACGGCATCCCATTCACGTTCCTGGATGGCAAACTTGCTCCGCAGGTCCATGATGGGGACGATCTCTCCCCGCAGGTTTATGACACCCTTGATAAAGTCCGGAACATTGGGCAGCAGGCTCATCTCCTGGACGCCGATAATCTCTTCGACCCGCTGAATGGGAACGGCATAGGTTTCTGTTTCCAGTGAAAAGGTGATGAAAGACATGTTTTCAACCTGTTCTTCCTGTTCAACTTCCTCTTTGGACGGAGTTTTCTGCGAAACTTCCTGCACGGGTTCCTCCTGGGGTTTTTGTGCGACCGGGGCAGCTGGCTGCTGGGGAGCCGGTTTGGGTGCCGGCTGACTGGCCGCTGGCTGGCCTTTCAACGCGGCCACCATGTCGGGTTCGATTTGGATAACATCTTCGGCGGACAGGTTGGTGGCCATGGGAATCATGCTGGCCTCCATGATCGAGGAAAACAGAATCGACACCCGGTTGCCGTCTTGGGCTTTAGCGAGAATCTCACCGAGATTGCCAAGTTCCTCGGCGATCTCATCGGCGGAAAACGCATTCGTGTCGATATTGACCGCAAAGACCTGGCCCTGTTTCATTTTTTCCTGCAGGACAGCGTCGGCTATGTCGAAGTGCGGCAGACCCGTTTGTGCCGCAGAAGCCTTGGATGACTGCGGAGTTTCTCCGAGGTCGCCATCCCTGATGAGCTTGAGCTGTTCCACATGTTCGGAGATATCCATTTCATTGCTGGCAGTTACATCTTCGAACATGTTTTTGAGCATGTCGGCGGCCTGCAGCAGCGGACCGGCCACTGCCGGAGAAGGTTTGAGCTTGCCCGACCTGATCAGGTTGAGGACATCCTCCATGATGTGGGACAGGTCACCGATTTTGACCAGATCCAGGAATTTGGCACTGCCTTTGATGGAGTGGGCCGCCCGGAAAACGCGGTTGATGACATCGGGATCGACGTTTTCCATATCGGCTTCGATCTTTATCAGGTCATCTTCGATATCAGCGATGTGTTCCCTTGATTCGGTTACAAATTCTTCAATAAGATCGTCAAACTCGCCCACAGCAAATTTCCTCCTGGCATTAATATTAATCCACTATCGGCACGATTAAAGGGGTAACTTTAAGTTTAATCCGTAACCGATTGTTGACAATACGGAAAGTTTACGCATAAATAGCAGCAGCTTTATTTTGGGAGGCCACAGGTTGCAGAAATTTAATTTGTTTTTCATGATTATTCTGGCGGTTTTGTCATTGAGCATGACGGCATGTTCCATTGCGGATGATGACTGCGTGGAGATTACTGCACCTGTCCATATGGAAATCCCAACTGATGATATCCAGCCGCGCATGGGTCTGGCCGGCTTTATTCTGGGCACCATCCTGATCGTGAATGCCTATCTGGTGATGCTGGCCGGAGTGCTGCTGCTGGTTCTGCGGGACAAGACCGCCATGATGGCCGAGACCCTCAGGACTTCGGTTAAACTTGTCAATCCGACCATAAACGACAAGGGCTGGTTTTTCGCCCTGCTGGGAAGAATGGGCGAGGATGATACGCGCACCCGAATTGCCACCGGGCTGCTGATAGGCGGACTGCTGGTGGCCTATTTCGGTGCCTGGATCGCCATGTAAGCCTATCCGCTGTTTTCCTGAAAATGATTGCAATTGTAGACTATAAGGCCGGTAACCTAAAATCTGTCGAGCGGGCCCTGAAACATCTGGGACTGGAATGTCGGGTGACTTCCGATGCTGCTGAGATTCTGGCGGCCGAAAGACTGATTTTCCCCGGTGTCGGGGCGGCCGGCAAGGCCATGGAAACCATAACCGGTCTCGGGCTTGATCGGGTGCTCAGAGATTTTGCCGCCAGCGGCCGGCCGTTTCTGGGGATCTGTCTCGGCAGCCAGATCATCCTTGATCACAGTGCCGAGGATGAAACCAGGTGTCTGGGACTGATCCCGGGCGAGGTGGTCCGCTTCGGCAAGATGGGGCTTAAGATTCCGCAGATGGGCTGGAATACCATTGCGGCTGCCGACCATCCGGTCTTTGCGGGGATCGATCCGGCGGCATCCTATTATTTTGTACACTCCTATTATACGCTGCCGGCTGCCGAAGAGAATGTTGCGGCGCGGACGGTCTACGGCATGGAGTTTGCCTCGGCCGTTATGAAGGACAATATCATCGCCACCCAGTTTCATCCCGAAAAGAGCGGTGAGCCGGGCCTTAAACTTCTGGAAAATTTCAGCCGCTGGGACGGCCGTCCCTGAGAACCCTTCCCGGGGTCAGTCGGTCCAGCCGTTCTGGCCGATCAACTTGACAAAACGGCAACCGCCCAGGGATTCCTCTTTGATGCCTGTTTCGGTTCTGGTTATGCGCACCAGTTCCTGGATGGTTTCGCTGCCGACCGGAATGATCAGGCGCCCGCCGATGGAGAGCTGTTCGATGAGCGCCTCGGGGACATGCGGGGCCCCGGCCGTGACCAGGATGCCGTCATAGGGGGCAAACTGGCTCAGACCGCGGGTTCCGTCACCAATGCGGATATTGATGTTGAAATAGCCCAGCTGGTCGTGGATGCGCCGGGCGCGCGATGCCAGGGCGCTGATGCGCTCGATGGAATAGACTGCACTGTAGAGCCTGGACAGAATGGCGGACTGGTAACCCGAACCGGTGCCGATCTCCAGAATCTTGTGGTCCGGGTTGTCGGCCAGGGCCTGGGTCATGAGGGCCACCATGTAGGGCTGGGAAATGGTCTGGCCGTGCCCGATGCTTAAGGGGTAGTCCTCGTAAGCCTTGTACTTGAGGTAGTCGTCCACAAATTTGTGGCGTGGCACTTCCAAAAAAGCCTTCAGGATACGCTGGTCCGAGATGCCGCGGGCCTTTATCTGCTCTGCGACCATATTTTTTCTGGCGATTACCGGATCAATCATCTTGCACCATAATAATTTTTTGTCTGCTTAACATTAATGGCTTGTTGCTGGCAATAGATATGCTGAGATTGTAATCTGTGAAAATGTTGCAGGGGAAATACTCCTGAAGACAACCGATCCGCATGATTTTACGGGATTGTCGCCAGACTGAAATCATATAAAAGACCCTCCGTTTGCTTCCTCAGGCTGTAAAATATTTAACAGCCATGGGAAGATGATCTTGACAGCATTCATAAATTTTGGTTCAGTACCGTCATTCGTATTTTTAATGGGGGGGCTGTATGTATTATGTGTTATTGATTGTTGGTGCAGCACTGGTAAACAATGTTGTCTTAACCAAATTCCTGGGCATTTGCCCGTTCATGGGTGTCTCCAAGAAAACCGACACTGCGCTTGGCATGAGTATGGCAGTTATTTTTGTAATGACTCTTGCCTCCTTCGTCACTTGGATCATTCATTACTATCTGCTGGTTCCCAACGGACTTGAGTACCTGCAGACTATCAGTTTTATTTTGGTTATTGCATCATTGGTCCAGCTGGTCGAGATGATCATCGAAAAGGTTTCCCAGCCGCTTTATCAGGCCTTGGGAATCTTCCTGCCGCTGATCACGACAAACTGCGCCGTTCTCGGTGTGGCGATCCTGGGTATTCAGATGAAGTATAACCTGCTTGATGCCCTGATCTACTCCATCGGAGCCGGTCTTGGTTTCGGGTTGGCCCTGATCGTTTTTGCGGGGCTGCGCGAAGAGTTTGAACTGTGCAGGATTCCCAAGGCTTTTCAGGGTATGCCCATTGCCCTGGTTACAGCCGGAATTCTGTCATTGGCCTTTATGGGATTTTCCGGATTGGTAGGTTAATTAATCATGGTTGCTGCTATTTTAGTAATTGGTGGAATTGGTCTGGCGGCGTCGATCATCCTGAGTTTCGCGGCCATCAAACTGGCCGTTGAGAAAGATCCGCGCGAAGTGGCGGTCCTGGAAAATCTTCCCGGGGCCAACTGCGGCGGTTGCGGCTATGCCGGCTGTGCGGCCTTTGCCTCGGCCCTCTGTAATGATGAGGAGATGGAATTCTGCTGTCCGGTGGCCAGTGCCGAAGAGGTCGCGGCGATCTCCGAGGTGCTTGGACGTGATCTGGGCGGCACCGCTCCGGTGGTGGCCTTTGTGCGCTGTCAGGGCTCGAACGAAAAAGCCGAGACCAGATATCAGTATCTCGGAGTCCAGGATTGCCGGGCGGCTCAGCTGATAGCCGGCGGCCCCAAGGACTGTCCCTTCGGCTGTCTCGGACTGGGCAGCTGCGTGGAAGCCTGTAAGTTCAACGCCCTGGTTATGGGGCCGGACGGCTTGCCCAAGGTTAATGAGGAAAATTGTGTGGGCTGCGGCAAATGTGTCGATGCCTGTCCCCGCAATATTATTGAACTGGTACCGCAGGGAGCCGAGGTTGTGGTCGGCTGTATCTCAAAAGATCCCGGAAAGTTTGTGCGCAAGTACTGCACGGTGGGCTGTATCAGCTGCAAGAAGTGCGTCAAGGTCTGTCCGGAAGAGGCCATTACCGTTGAGGGAAACGAAGCTGCGGTCATTGATCAGACCAAGTGTACTGGTTGCGGGCAGTGTGTTGAAGCCTGTCCGACACATGCAATTGTTAACAAATTGATGAAAGTTTAATGGGAGGGGACACGAATGAAGACTTTTAAACGCGGAATTCATCCGCCTGGAAATAAGGGTCTCGCCAAAAATCAGCCCATTGTTGATTTCCCGCTCAGCTCGACCTTTATGGTGCTCACCCAGCAGCATATCGGCGCTCCGGGATCTCCGATCGTGGAGAAGGGCGATGAGGTCAAGAAAGGCCAGCGTCTGACTGAACCGCAGGGCTTTGTATCCGCCCCGGTTTTTGCGCCGACCTCGGGAACGGTGAGTGAGATCGGCACCTGCACCCATCCGGTGACCGGTGCACCTTCGCCCTGCATCTATATCGAGGCTGACGGGAAGGATGAGTGGGCCGAGGGCCTGCCGCTCGACCGCGATCCCATGTCCATGTCGGGCCCGGATCTGCTCAGCTGCATCAAGGATGCCGGCATTGTCGGAATGGGCGGGGCCACGTTCCCGACCCATGTCAAACTTTCGCCGCCCAAGGACAAGACCGTTGAGTTTTTCATTGTCAACGGTGCCGAGTGCGAGCCTTATCTGACCGCCGACTACCGCCTGATGCTCGAAGAATATGAGCGCATCTTCGGCGGGATGCAGATCGTGATGAAGATCCTGGGTCTCAGCGAGGCCACCCTGGCCATTGAGGCCAATAAGCCGGATGCCATCAAACTGCTGAGGGCCAAGGCCCCTGAGAATATCAAGGTTGAATATGTCAAGGTCAAGTATCCGCAGGGAGCTGAAAAACAGCTCATCTACGCCATTACCGGCCGCGAAGTGCCTTCAGGCGGCCTGCCCATGGATGCCGGGGCCGTGGTTCAGAACGCCGGCACCTGTGCCGCCATCTGGGATGCCTGTGCCAAGGGGATTCCGTTGATTGAGCGGATCACCACCATCACCGGCCGCGGCATCGCCAATCCCAAGAACATCAGGGTGCGGGTCGGAACCCCGCTGCCGGACGTGCTTGATTTCTGCGGCGGTCTGCTGGATGCCGGCAAGGTGATCTCGGGCGGGCCCATGATGGGACTTGCCCAGCGGACCATTGAGATCCCCATCATGAAGGGGACCTCGGGGATCACGGTGCTGCCCGAGGCCGAGGTTGTCAAGACCGCTTATTCGGCCTGTATCTCCTGCGGCAAATGTGTGGAAGCCTGCCCCATGGGCCTGGTTCCGTCCGTACTGAGCAAGTGCGGCGAGATGGGTAAACATGAGGAGGCCATGCAGGCCAACCTGCTGGATTGTTTTGAATGCGGCTGCTGCACCTATGTGTGCCCGTCACACCGGCCGATTGTCCATTTTGTTAAACATTTGAAGGTGCTGAGCAGAGAGGCCAGTGCCAAGAAAAAAGGGGCCTGATATGAAAGATCTGTTTGTATCCAGTTCACCTCATGTCCATTCTCCGGAGGATACTCCGTGGATCATGCGGCAGGTGATATATGCGCTGATTCCGACTGCGCTGGTCGGTGTTTATTTCTTTGGTATCCCCGCGTTGACGGTTATGCTGACCGCCATGATCTCCTGTGTGGTGGTGGAGGCGATCTGCCAGAAGATAATGGGTGTGCCGGTTTCCGTCAAAGACGGGTCCGCCATCCTGACCGGTCTGCTGTTGGCCATGAACCTGCCTTCGGGCGCTCCGTGGTGGATGGTGGTGATCGGCTCCGTGGTTGCCATCGTGATCGGCAAGCAGGTGTTCGGCGGTCTGGGTAACAACCCTTTCAACCCCGCTCTGGTGGCCCGGGCCTTTCTGATCGCCTCCTTCGGCGTGGAAATGACCACCTGGCCCAAGCCGGATGTCTTTCCCAAGGCCATTGCCGATACGGTTACCGCGGCAACCCCGCTGGGTCTGCTGAAAGAGGGCGGTGCCGATGCCATCGCCAATATCGGCATGTTTGATCTGATCGTGGGTAATGTGGGCGGCTGTATCGGTGAGGTTTCGGCCATCGCGCTGCTGATCGGTGCCGGTTACCTGCTGGCCACGGGGATCATCACCTGGCATGTTCCCGTCACCTATATCGCCACGGTGGGAATCTTTACCGGGATCTGCTATGCGGTTGACCCGGTGGCCTATGCCAACCCCTGGTTCCATATGTTCTCCGGCGGTCTGATGCTGGGGGCGCTCTTCATGGCGACCGATATGGTGACCTCCCCCATTTCGCCCAAGGGTAAAATTATTTTCGGCCTTGGCTGTGGTCTGTTGACATCAGTGATCCGTCTCTGGGGCGGTTATCCGGAAGGCGTATCCTATTCTATTCTTATTATGAATGCTTTTGTCCCGTTGATTAACAGGTGGACGAAGCCGGTTAAATTCGGGGTGGTGAAATGAAAGACTCACTGAAAAATATCATTGTACTGACCTTGATTGCTGTCATTGCAGCCTTTGCGCTGTCTTATGTCAATGACATGACCAAGGAACAGATAAAGGAAAACCGGTTCCGGGAGGTCAAGAAGGCCCTGGACGTGCTCATGCCCGAGCATGATAATGATGTGATCGCCGATGCCAAGGATGTGGACGGGGTGCAGTATTTTATCGCCAAAAAAGGCGGCCAGGATGTGGCCTATGCCTTTGAGTCATCTTCCGACCAGGGTTATTCCGGCGAGGTGCGCGCCATGATCTGCTGTGATCCCGAGGGTGTGATCCTGGGAGTCGCGGTCGTCAAGCACCAGGAAACCTTCCCGGCCATCAACGATCCCAAACTGCATGGCGAACTGATCGGCAAGGGAATCAAGAATGCCGTACTGGCCGTCAAGAAAGATGGCGGTGATGTCCAGCATGTTTCCGGCGCCACCCTGTCGAGCCGTGCGCTGACCTATGCGGCCCGTGACGGTCTGGTCAAGTTCCATGAGAACATCCTCGGCGAGGAGATCGATATGGCGGCCCTGCTGCCGCAGCCCAAGGAAGAGGTCCCCGGACCTTCGGTTCCGGTTACGGCTGAGCATCTGGCCGTTATCCTGCCGGCGTATGACAATGATCCGCTCAATGATTTCAAGGAAATCGGCGGGGTAAAATACTACATTGCCCGTCAGGGCGGTGCAGTGACCGGCTACGGTGTCTATGGCAGCAGCGAGGAAGGCTTCGGCGGCAAGGTTGAGGTCATGGCGGGTATTGATATCAATATGACGGTTCAGGGCGTTGTTATCCTGGCCCATGAGGAGACCACCGGATATGGCAAAGAGGCCCTGGAGAGCAAGGACTACTGGACCCGCTTCAAGGGGCTCGGTCTGGATGCCAACTGGGCTGTACAGGCTGACGGCGGTGATTTCGAGCATATCAAGGGCTCGGTCAGCAGCGCCACCATGTCCTCGCGTGCCAGTGTGGGCGCAGTCAAAGCAGCTCTGGACAGCTTCGTTGAAAACCGCGAAGAGCTTGAAGCTGCCAACTAGGGGGGAATGCAATGAATTTAGCTAAAGAATTTATCAAAGGAATCTGGAAGGAGAATCCGGTCTTTGTGCTGGTGCTGGGCATGTGTCCCACCCTGGGGGTTACCAGTACGCTGTTCGGCGGACTGGGTATGGGCCTGGCGACCACCTTTGTGCTGGTATGCTCCAGCCTGGTTGTCTCCCTGCTCAAGAATATTATCCCGGAAAAGGTCAGAATCCCGGCCTACATCGTTGTGATCGCGTCTTTTGTGACCATCGTTGAGATGGTCATGGAGGCCTATGCCTTCGATCTCTTCAAACAGCTGGGTATCTTCATTCCCCTGATCGTTGTGAACTGCGTCATCCTGGGGCGGGCGGAAGGTTTCGCCTCCAAGAACAATCCGCTGGTTTCCATGGCGGATGCCCTGGGCATGGGGATCGGTTTCACCCTGGCACTTGCGATTCTGGGCGGAACGCGCGAATTTTTCGGCAGCTGGTCGATCACCTTCTGGGTAACTGAGGTCCAGAACTACGGCCTGGCCCTCAGTGACAAGATGCAGGATATTTCCGTCATAACCCAGCCGGCCGGTGCCTTTCTCACCCTGGGACTTTTGACAGGCCTCTTTGCGGCCATCTCGCACCGCAAAAACAGCTGAAAAGCTTAGTATATGAAACCACTATGAAAATGCCCCGGGAGCTGATCCCGGGGCATTTTTTTCTATCCTTTTAGAATTGTCTATGGTAAAGCGCAAAATCGTTTGATATATAGATCCAGAATCATGTTCTGATATTGAATTTTGTTTAACTATTGGAACATGGAGAAAGAGAAGGGGGGAATGATGGCAGATTTTATTAGTTCTCTGAACGCACTTGAAAAGGACAGGAGCTACCTCATCAAGGCCCTGCAGCTTGCGCAGGAATATGATGGGTTTGTCTCCGATGATGCGATTGTCACGGTTGCTGACTATTTTGCTGTCCCGGTAGTGGATGTTGAGGGAGTCGTGAGCTTCTATGCCCAGTTCAAAAGGGTCAAGCCCGGTAGATTCATAATCTGTGTTTGTGATGGCACCGCCTGTCACATCAAGGGTGCTTCACTGGTGGAAACCTGGATTTCCGATGAACTTGGCATTCAGCCCGGCCAGGCAACCGAAGACGGCCTGTTTTCGCTGGAAGTGGTTGCATGCCTGGGTTGCTGCAGCCTGGCGCCGGTTCTCAGCATCAACGGCAAGGTACATGGAAATCTGGACCGTAAGAAGCTGCTCAAGATTCTGAAAGAGTACCGGAAAATGGGAGGAGAGGCATGATCAAAAGGATCAAAATCGGAACCGGAAGCTGCGGACTTGCTGCGGGTGCCGGTGAAGTGCTGGAATTTTTTCAGGACAAAATAAGCGATATCGATATTGTTGAGGTCGGTTGTATCGGACACTGCTATGCCGAGCCGCTGGTTGAGGTCGAGACCGACAATGGCCCGGTTTTCTATCAGCATGTTACGGCCGATCAGGCCTCCCTGGACAATATTCTGAACCTGGGTGCTGATTCCAGGTTTGAAATTCGTTCGCAGAGAAGCGACCGCGAACTGATCAAGGTTACCCGCCTGGCGGGCAAGATCAATCCGGTCTGTATTGATGAATATAAGGAAAACGGCGGCTACAAGGCCCTGGAAAAGGCCCTGAGCATGCAGCCGGGCGATGTGGTCGCGGAAGTCAAGAACAGCGGCCTGCGCGGCCGCGGCGGAGCCGGTTTCCCCACCGGCATGAAGTGGGGTTTCATGGCGGCCAAGGAAGCCGAAAAGAAATTCCTGATCTGTAACGCCGACGAAGGCGATCCGGGTGCTTTCATGGACCGTTCCCTGATGGAGTCGGTGCCGCACCAGGTGCTGGAAGGCATGCTGATTGCCGCCTATGCCACCGGCTGTACCCAGATCTTCATCTACTGCCGGGCCGAATATCCCCTGGCAATCAAGAACCTGGAAATTGCCAAACAGCAGGCCGAGGAAAAGGGCCTGACCACCATCAATGGCCGAAAGATCGGCATCCGCGTCAAAGAAGGCGCCGGCGCCTTTGTCTGCGGTGAAGAAACCGCCCTGATCCATTCACTGGAAGGTGAGCGCGGCACCCCGCGTTTCAGGCCACCGTTCCCGATCGAAAGCGGTTACAAGGGCTATCCCAGTATGATCAACAATGTGGAAACCTTCGGGAACATCCCGCTGATCATTGCCGAGGGCGCCGAAGCCTATGCCTCGGTCGGAACCGAGACCGGGAAGGGCACCAAACTGTTCGCCCTGGCCGGTGACCTCAAATATCCGGGTCTGGCTGAAGTTCCCATCGGAACCACCATCGGGGATATCGTCTATGAGATCGGCGGAGCCGAAAAAGGTTCGGTCAAGGCCGTGCAGATCGGCGGACCGTCCGGCGGCTGTGTTCCGGCTGATCTCTTTGATACACCGATGGACTATGATTCACTCAAGGCCGTGGGCGCCATCATGGGTTCGGGCGGTCTGATTGTCATCGGCGACCGCTGCATGGTTGAAACCGCCCGCTACTTCCTGGATTTCACCGCCAGAGAGAGCTGCGGCAAGTGTACCTTCTGCCGCATCGGAACCACCCGCATGCTGGAGACCCTGGAAAAGATCACCGGCGGCGAGGGAACGGATGACGATATCGCCTTCCTGGAAGATATTGCGCCGAAGATCATCAAGGGTTCGCTGTGTGCCCTCGGTCAGACAGCTCCCAACCCGGTGCTGGCAACTCTGAGATATTTCAGAAATGAGTATGAGTCCCATGTAACTGATAAGCAGTGTCCCGAACTTGAATGCGATGCCCTGGTAGAGGTTGAGGTCGATCCGGCCAACTGTATCCAGTGCAAGCTGTGTATCAAGACCTGCCCGGTAAACGCTATCAGCGACGATTTCGTTATTGATAACAGCAAGTGTACCCGTTGTAACAGCTGTATCGAAGTCTGTCCCAAGGATACGATCAGAAGGGTGCCTAAAGGAGGTACAAAGTGAGCCAGGTAACCTTAAAAATTGATAACAAGGAAGTAACGGCCGAGAACGGCCAGACTATTTTAGAAGTGGCAACCACGATGGGGATCGAGATTCCCACCTTCTGCCACAATGAGAAGATTTCCAAGACAACCTCCTGCATGGTCTGTGCAGTGAAGGACATGAAGTCCGGCAAGTTCCTGCCCAGCTGTGCCGCCAAGGTGGCCGACGGCATGGAAATCGATGCCAGCAGTGAGGAAGTCAACGATATGCGCCGGACCTGCCTGAACCTGCTGCTTTCCGAGCATTCCGGCGACTGCGAGGCCCCCTGTACGGTGGCCTGCCCGGCCCATGCCAAGGTTGAGGAATATGTCAGGGCCGGCAAGAACGGTGAGTTTCTTGAAGCGCTCAGGATCATCAAGGAGCGTATTCCGCTGCCCATGTCAATCGGCCGGGTCTGCCCGCGTTTCTGCGAAAAGGACTGCCGCCGCAATGTAATGGACAAACCGGTGGCCATCAACGACTTCAAGCGTCTGGCGGCCGATCTGCATTATGACGAGTACATGGAGGACTGCAAACCCCTGAGCGGCAAGAAGGTTGCCATCGTGGGTGCCGGTCCGGCCGGTCTG
>CAYWBU010000040.1:0-2466 GCA_964456565.1 uncultured Bacteriovoracaceae bacterium
AGACGGGTTTGTCTTTTCTAAATGGTGGAGGCGGGGGGAATCGAACCCCCGTCCGGAAGCCTTCAATCCAAGGCGACTACATGCTTAGTCTGCGTTTTAGATCTCGGTGACGATTAAAGCCCACAGACAGGCCAACCATCACCCAGCCCCTTAAGTACCCATCAGGCCCAGGGGCCGAACCGTCAGGGTTGTCCACCTTAATTTGACGACCTATAAGACCCGGCGGACGGGGTCATACAGATCGTGGCAGTCATTAAGCTGCCAGTGCGTAGTTATAATCGTCGGCACTTATTGTGCTTTAGCCTGTTTAACGAGAAGACCAACTCGGCATGCTCCTTGAACATCAACCACCTCCGTCGAACCCATTGCGCCCCCGAAGGCTAGGCAACTACTATTACCTAATTGTTTTGATGTCAAACGCTTTAGATAGGGTTCCTAATCGTTGCAGACCGAATTCTCGATAAATTCGCACAGGATATGGCCGATCAGGATATGACACTCCTGGATGCGGGGTGTGCACGAAGACGGCACTGCCAGGCAGCAGTCCGAGATCTCCTTCATCAGCCCGCCCTCGCCCGTGAGGCTGACGGTACAGATATCCTGCTCCTTGGCGGCCTTGATGGCCTTGATGATGTTGCCGGAATTGCCGCTGGTGGAAATTCCCACCAGCACATCGCCCCTGCGGCCCAGGGCCATCACCTGCTTGGCAAAGACCTCGTCATAGGAGTAGTCATTGGAGATGGCGGTCATAATGGATGTGTCGGTGGTCAGCGCCAGGCCGGCCAGGGGATGGCGCTCCCGCTGGAAACGGTTGACCAGTTCGGCGGCCAGGTGCTGGGCATCGGCGGCCGAACCGCCGTTGCCGGCGAACATGATCTTGTTGCCCGAGCGGACAGAATCGATCATGATCTCGGCGGCATATTTTATGATTGGAGCCATCTCAATGACCTTCTGATGCAGCTCCAGACTTTCATCAATGATATCTTTGATACGCTGTTCCATTTAACACCTCAGAATATAAAATCATTTTTTATATAGATTAATAACGGTCAAAATGAAACAGGCAAAATTTCGGGCGGCCGGCGGATCGGGACTAGACCCTGAAATGGCCGTCTATATGCGCCTGATCCAGGCAGAATGTATTTTTGTTGGCCAGAAAGACCTTCATCAGTGAACGGTTATATTCATCAATGGAAGAGTAGACCCGGAACTCTTCCTCGCGGAAAATCCAGCTGCATTCTTTTTCGCCGATGGCCTCTTGCAGTTCTATGCTCCCAATGTCGATCCCCTTGAAGAGTCCGGTAATGTCGCTCCACACGCGCTTGAGGATTCGGATAATGAACATCGTATTGCCCCCTTGTTGCTCTGTGATTAAATGAACTATCGGATGGCCGCCGGAATCCTTGACCGGCCGTTTGTAAGTCTCCGTAAATCTAAAGAATGACAGCCCACTGGCCGATAGCCATAGCATATGAAAGGTTCAATCAAAGATTTACTGCAGATTCCGGGAGTCCAGGGTTATGCCATCGCCAGGGGCAAGAATATCCAGATCAAACTGCCCTCCAAACACCGGCTGGCCAATTCAAAACCTCAGATAGCCAGTCTTTACAAGCTGTTGACTGAAAGTGATGACCGCCCCGGTAACGTTATTGAAATCCATTTTGACGATATGGTAATCACGTCTTTTATCGCGAAAGATACCATGCTGGTTGTGGTTATGAGTGCGCGGACCAATCTGGCCATGTTGCGCATGACCGGCAAACTGGTGCTTTCCAATCTAGTAAAGGAGAAATAGATGACCCAGGAGATAAACGGAGATCTTGTAAACACCCGCTGTCCTGAAATCATCAAAATCCTGTCGCTGGGCAAACGGACAGGCCGTCTGCAGCTCTCCAAGGGCGCCGAGACAGGTAACATATTTTTTCAGGACGGCAGTATCATTCATGCCAGATATGGCGTGATCGAAGGCCTCAAGGCCATCTATGAGATGGCGGTGTGGACCTCGGGGTACTATGAGTTTTTTGTGGATGACTTCGCCGATATGAGCACCGTTGACAAGCCCGTGGAGGAAATCCTGACCGAAACCGCCGAGCGCATCCGGCAGATGGACAAGATCTCGAGCATCATCCCTTCCAGCAGCATTGTCTACACCCAGGAAGCCGATATCAGCACTCCGGAATTTGCCCTCAAATCCATCCAGTGGAAGGTCCTGGCCCATATTGACGGCCACAAATCCATCTCCGATATTGCCCAGACCGTCGGCCTGACAGTCTCGGACGCCATGAAGGTTTTTTACACCCTCATCAAACTGGGCATCATCAAGGATGTCGCCCAGCAGGAACCGGTCTACAAGGAGAAGGCCTCCTATCTGCCCGAGACCGAATTCATGGGAGCCCTGCAGCACGAACTGACGAGAGCCATGGGGCCCATTGCCCCCTTCATAGTGCTGGAAACAGCCGAGGAGAT
>CAYWBU010000040.1:2476-3040 GCA_964456565.1 uncultured Bacteriovoracaceae bacterium
GGACGGCTATACGCAGCTCAAAAAACCCGGCGATAAAATGCAGGTCTGTTCCTGCCTCTGGGTCTACTATGGCTACCCGCCGTCAAACTCCATCTGATCGAAACCCTCTCAAGCAGGATCATGGATGAAGAGATGTCACTTAAATTCCTTCAAAACATGACCAACTGGATTTCAGCGGAGGTGGCCTGATCATGAAAATCAAGACATTTATCATTACATTTGCCGGCGCCCTGCTGATTGTGGCAGCCGCCGCCTATATTGTTGTTTCCGAGACCAGGGCTATCGGCGATATCAACCTCGCCAGTCTGGAAAACAGCCTTTACGAGGAAAACATCGCCGTCATGACCTGGTTCATGGACAGCGCCGGGATCACCGAAGACATGGCCCTGCCGGAGTCATGGGGCGAGATAATGCTGGTGGACAACACATCCCTGTCCATCTCAAAATCATCCGATCCGGCCAGCAGGGATACCCTGCTCTATCAGCATGAAAAACTGCTTGACCAGGCCGACGGAATCATCCAGGCCATCAAGTCCGGACAGGAAGCCAAGGCGACCACCAAAG
>CAYWBU010000040.1:3050-5648 GCA_964456565.1 uncultured Bacteriovoracaceae bacterium
TTCATGATGGCGGAGCGAAAGCTGAGCATGATCGACTTCTACCTGCGTCCCGGTGAGGACTTCAGAGCGGACGAGAAGGAACGCATCGAAGCCAAACTGGCCGAGGTGGCGGAGTACACCAGGCCCGACTTCTGGAGCTGGGACCTCGTCGTGCTCATGGATTCGGAGCAGGAAGCCAAGGTGACCACCAAAGATTACATGGTGGCAATAAAACCGGTCTCCGGCGGCCAAAGTCTCATCGGCCTCAAGCCCAGGAGCTGGGAGAAAAATATCCTGGCGGCCCAGAACGACAAGATCGCCGACATCTCGTCGGCTGCCGGCAACTTCACCATGATGTTTATCGGCGGAGGAATCCTGCTGTCACTGGTCATCGCCCTGATGATCGCCATGATCACGGCCGGGACATCCAAAAAGACCCTGGACCTCTTCGACCGCCTCAGCCTGGGCGATTTCGACACTGACGTCCCCAAGCTGCCCGAACGCGACAAACATATCTACATCCGCCTCAAAACATCACTGATGATGGCACTGGAAAGGCTCGGTGAAAAATAAATGCCCAAACAGGTTCTGATTGTTGATGATGAAGAAACCCTGACCTGGTCGCTGGCCAAATCACTGAACCGCGACCGGGACCTCTATGAGGTCACTACGGTAAATGACGGGGAAACCGCTCTTTCGGTCTTCATGGCCGAGAAATTTGATCTGGTTGTGCTGGATATCCGCCTGCCAGGCATGAGCGGCCTGGATGTCCTGACCCGCATCAAAGACCAGAAGCCCTCCACCAAAGTCATCATCATGACCGCCTACGGATCGCTGGACATCAAGGCCAAGGCCAAGGCCAAGGGCTCGCTGCACTATATCGAGAAACCGTTCGAGATTGAGGACCTCCGGTCCCTGATCCTCAAATCTCTCAAGGAAGAGAGCGACAAGGGCTTCAACGGCAGCATGTCGGGACTGCAGCTGCCCGACCTGATCCAGATGAACTGCCTCTCGCAGATCACCACGGCCCTCCAGATCACCAAGGACCAGCGCAGCGGGATCATCTTTTTTGAAGACGGCCAGATAACCCATGCCGAGATGGAGGCCCTGGAAGGTGAAGAGGCCCTCTTCACCATCCTTGCATGGCAGAGCGGCAGTTTCAAGTTCCTGGGAGGCCAGAAGGCCCCCAAGGTGACCATCAACTCCAACTGGGAATACCTGCTGATCGAAGGCATGCGCAAGGCCGATGAGATGAGCCGGGCCCTGGAAAGGGGCGAGATTGAGGAAAGCGACCTGGCCCCGATCGATGAGAGTACCCGCATGCTCGCCAAAAACCTCAATTCGCTGACTGAATGCAAGGGCGTGGCGATCGTCAATGCCGAGGGAGACTATATCTATAAGAGCGGCAGCATAGTGGACAAGATCAATGTCCCGTTTGTATCAAGATTTTTCCTCAGCATAAGCGACCAGATGGACAACCTGGCAACTTCCGCACCCCGCAAGGTGGCCTTTATTGACCAGAACCGCCTAGTCCTGATTTATCCATTCAAGATATATGTCCTGGCCCTCTATTTCGACCGGGCCGTCCTCTCGCCCGACACCGCCACTACCATAGAGCGGATAATCAGCCGGTATCAGTCCTAGAACATTCAGGGCTTCCGGCTCCACCCCGCAGGCATCAACCAGCACTTTTTCAGCCCGGCGGCCGTCAGCATAGAGTTTACGGATGCGTTCCTGCCGGGTTGCATCCCTGCCGTAGCGGATCATCAGATCCACAAAGCGCTGATCAAGTGACACCACCTGCTGATGCATGACGCGTTTATCGGCATAGTTCACCACCAGGGCCTCATCGATCTCAAAATCGCGCAGCCGCACATGCTGATGGATGACATCACCCACCAGCGGAAAACCCTCGGCTTCCAGCAGTTCACGGCCCATCAGGGCATGGTCGCCGCCGGAGACGATCGACGGCATCTTGGCAATATCATGCAGGATGGCGGCGACGTCCACCAGCCGGATATCCAGCCGGTAACCGGAGGCAATCAGTGCTCCGGTCACACTGACGGCCACCCGGCGCACCATCATGCTGTGCTGGAAAATATGGTAGGGCATTTTTTCCCTGGCAATCAGTCTAAAAGCCCAGTTCCTCGTAGGTATCTTCATCATCTTTGACTTTATAGCTCGTGGTGACGATATCGCCCAACCCCAGCAGGTTGACCTTCAGGTTGAACTTGACCTCGCGGGGTTCGGTGGCCCGATAGTCGGCAATGCCCCGGTCGATGTCATAATCGGTATAGTAGTCATCGCGCGGGTCGACCTCGGCAAAGACATCGACACTCCAGCACTGTGACTTATAGCGCAGCCCCTCGCGCACATATTCAAAGTTGCGCTTCAGATAGTCATGCTTGAGATCCATCCAGGCGCTGAACCCGTAGCCAAGATTGATCTCCAGCCCCGCTGTCACCGACTTTGTATCGGTACGATTATATTCGGCACCAAATTTAAATTCATCACCCCGGTTGTCGCGCAGGGTGATTGAGGTGGAATTTTCGTGCGTTGCATAGGGTCTTTTCAGCGAATAGCGGTTCTGCTCCGGATATGCCAGCAGCAGATCATAGA
>CAYWBU010000040.1:5738-17647 GCA_964456565.1 uncultured Bacteriovoracaceae bacterium
CGAGGCACCCGGCTGAACTTATTCTTGTGTTCAATTGCCACCCAGCTGACCGGGTTTATCTTGAGGGTCGCATCGAACATGTCCCATTTTTTAGTCAGATTGTCATATGAACGGCTCAGGTTGAAAGTGACCAGGGCATTGCCGTTTTCATCCCGGATATCATTGGCCAGTGACAGGGTGGTGTCATATTCCTTGCCCCAGGCGTCGCCGCTCAGGAGATCCGGAAAGATCTCACGGCTGTAGACCGGATCGGTCGCTTTCAGGTTGCCTTCGAGCCGCGACTTGTAGCTCCAGGTGGCACTGGGGGTGATCTGATGATACAGCCCGCCCAGAAAACGCGGACTGTAGAGGGTGGAGGTCAGTGATATGCCGCGCTGCTGCCAGTGCTCGGTATATTCGTCCCGGTCATAGGGTTTGTCTTCCCAGACCCAGCTGTCGGTATGATTGTAGTGTTTATAGCCGGCAGTGTTTTCGGTTAAATTTGTATCGCGGTACAAGGTTTTGATGTAGGGACGGATATTAATATAGGGCGCAATATTGATGGGCAGCGAGACTTCCGCCATGGCATCGTTCTTGAGCGCACTGATCCAGTCCAGGGTATAGACCCTGACCGAACTCAGTTCCGCCGTACATTTTAAAGGCGTGTAGGGGATATCTTTCTGCGCCATCCTGAGTTTGAGACGCGGCACTTCCTGTTTGGTCTTGTCATCCCCCTTGAGAGTCAGGTCCTGTTTCCACTGGGACGACAGCCCCACGGTGAAACCGTTGCCGGATTTGGTCCAGCTGGCCCTTGATATCAGGGTTTCAAGGTCGTCGGAACTGGCATCCCGGGAGATGGGGTCCTCACTGTCGCTGTACAGCGTTCCGATATCGCGAAAATAGTCCTCATGACTGACAAGATTGATATTCCAGTTCAGGTCGCCGCCGCTGTGTTTGGCCTTTAAATACCACCTTTCGGTCGGGATATATTCCAGCAGGCCGCCTTCCATTTTTTCATTACCCTTTTCATCATGGAGGGCCTCAATATAGATTTCGCCCTTGTTTTCATAATCAAGGCGATAACGCAGCTGACCGGCCAGCATGAGCCCGCGCTTCGAAAGCCAGTGGGGCGTCAGCGTCATATCCATGGAGTCGCCCAGGGTCAGGTACAGGGGCTGCCCGTAGTGATACCCCATGTCCGAGGAATGGCCCACCTCCGGAAAGAGTAGACCGCTCTGGCGCTCAAGCTTGGCGGGATACCACAGGTAGGGCAGATACAGCACGGGAACATCCTTGATCTGCAGGCGGGCATGTTTGAGGCTGCCATAGCCTTCCACCGGGATCTCGATCGATCCGGCCCGGATGCTCCAGTCGGGATCATCGCTCAAACAGGTGGTATAACGGATATCCTCGCCCACATAGTATTCATAACCGTAGCGCCGGATGAGACGTCCCGAAATATTCAGGGGCTCGGCATAGGTCATGAGGCTGCCGTCTTCCAGAAACAGATCGTTGCGCCGGGTATTGAAATGCAGGGTGGATGCCCGGCTTTCGGTATCCTTTTCCTTTACATAACAGTCGCCGGTGGCCCACAGGTCAAAGGAGGCCTGATCAAAAACCACATAATTGGCCCGCACCTCAAGATCATCTCCGGTCACAATCACATTGCCGCGGGCAGTCACGCGCTCCCCGTTTTTTTCAAGGTAGTCGGCCTCAATGTCGAGCGGCATGGCCCACACCTCAAGCGCGGCCAGCAAAACAACAAAGAAGACCGTGATCATCCGATACATATAATTTTGTCCCTCAACTCGCCAACCGTGTAGAACGACCCGGTAATCAGGATATCGCCCCCCTCTTCAGCGGCCCGTTCAAAGGCGGACTGCAAAGACTCACAACAGGTGAGATTTTCAGGCGCTGCCGCCCGAATATCCGCCACGGTCCATGATCGCACGCTTGCCACCGGAGCGGCAAAGATCCGGCGGCAATGGCCTCCAAGCATCTTGAGCATCAGGCGATAATCCTTATCCGCCAGAAAGCCCACAACGGCATTGCCATTGAATCCGCTCTGATCAAGATATTGCTGAAGCCTTAACATAGATGCCGCATTATGCGCCACATCCATAATAATCCGGCGGCCCACAGCCTCGATCCTGCCCGGCAGAAATGCTGTGCCCAGAGCATATATGAGCATCTTGTCACATATTTTAATTCCCAGTAATTCAGAACACTTCAGTGCCAGTGCGGCATTCAGCTGCTGATGCGGCAAAGACAGACCAGCCGGGACCTGTAAGCCGTTCACCTCATGGAGACAGGCCCCGACCGCAACGGCATATTCCCGGATAACCCTGAGCCCATCGCCCTCCGCCGAGGTTACCAGAGGTTTTTGCGCCCTGGCAATGGCCGCCTTTTCGGCTGCGATCGCCGCAACGGTGTCACCCAGATAATCGGTATGATCCAGCGCCACATTGGTGATTACGGCCACATCGGCATCAATGGCATTGGCCGCATCCAGCCGTCCGCCCAGACCGATCTCAAAAATCCCGACATCCACGCCCTTTTCAGCAAAGATATAGGCCGCCAGGGCTACGCACCATTCAAAATAGGTCAGATCCATATCCGCCAGGCTGCCCTTGAGCGCGTTTTCGGCCTCGGCCAGTTCGGCGGCGGATATTTCCGCCCCACTCAAACGGAAGCGTTCATTGAAACGACTGACATGCGGAGAAATATTTAAGCCGGTCCGGACGCCACCCGCCATAAGGATACGCTCCAGAAAAACAGCTGTGGAGCCCTTGCCATTGGTGCCGCCCACCAGAACCGTGCGGTAGTTTTTCTGGGGATCGCCAAGTCGTCGAAGCGCGGAGGAAATCCTTTCCAGGCCTAATTCCCACCGGTTGGTATCTTGATCTTTCAGAACCATTTCAGAAAATATTCGAGGGTATCCTTCAGGCGGTGCCGATGAACAATGTTATCCAGAAAACCGTTTTTCAACAGCCGCCTGGCATCCTGGAAATCCGGCGGCAGGTCATAGTTCATGGTGGACTGGATAACCCGGGCGCCGGCAAAGCCGATTCTGGTACCCGGCTCGGCAATCATTATATCGGCCAGCGAGGCAAAACTGGCAGTTACGCCACCCATGGTCGGATCAGTGAAGACCGTGATCAGCGGCACCTTTTCCAGTCTGTTCCTGAAATGCGAGGTCCGCAGCATCTGCATCAGCCCCAGGATTCCCTCCTGGACCCTGACTCCGCCCGAGGCGCAGAATACCACCAGGGGCTGTTTTTGTTCGTCCGCAAACTGCATGAGTTCCACAATCTGACGCCCCATTGCCACCCCCATGGTGCCGCCGCGGAAGGAAAAATCCATAACGGCCAGCACCGCATCCTGCCCATTGATCTTACAGCGGCCGCCTTTCAGGCTGTCTTCAGCCTCGGTCTTGAATGCAAAGGGGCTGTAGGTTCCCGCATCCGCAACGGACTCAATCCGGCGGTCGGCATCCAGGCGAAAATGAAAATCGCAGTGGGGACAGACCCAGAGATGCTGGGCCAGCTTTTCGGTAATGACAATCTCGCTGCACTCCGGACACTCTGTCCAGCGTCCGTCTTTCTTGGCAACATCCAGAACTTCACTCAAAGTACAAAAACCTCCCCGCCTTTAATATGTTCAACGCCGCTGGGAAGATCTGAAATAATCTCGTCAAAATAGGCGGGTTTTATATGGTAGGCGATTATTCTGCTGGAATCGGAAATCCCCCGGGCCATACCTTTGGCGACCATTTCGGGCGTCAGATGTTTTGATATCCGGGCCATTTCCGTCATCCGGTTGGGAAAAGAAGTCTCGACAAACAGGGCCATCAATGCGTCACCCCTGGCGGATACCATATCGAAGAAATCATCCGAATATCCCATATCGCCACTGAAGATCACATAACGGTCATCCTCGGTTATCGTATACCCGACTGAGCCCGGAATATGATCCACCGGAAAAGATTCAACCGACACCCCGCCCAGGTTCATGCGGGTACCGTCCTGGATATACTCAAACTCCAGACGGGTGGCATCCATTATAATCTCCTCGATATTGGGCCAGATCAGACCGTTGAAGATGTGATCCTTGAGGACATCAATCGTATCCTTGCTGCCCCAGACCGTAATCCCTTCACTCTTTCGCGAGAGGACCGGATCCAGGATAAAGGGCAGCTCCTTCAGATGATCGATATGCGTATGCGTAAGGAAAACATGCCGGATATCATTGAGACATGCCTCTGTCAGCACTGAAGCCGCTGATCCGGCATCAATCAGAATGCTGCCGTTGATCAGGATGCTGGTGGTATTATACCCCTTCATCACCGATCCGCTGCATCCCAGTATCTCAATTCTCATATAGGCCCACCAGCAAAAAGTCTTTATTATCAGAATGGTTAACGCCTCTGCAAAGTAGCATCCAAAGCGTTTGACTGTCAAGTTTGATCGCGTGCCGGACAGTTTCACAAACCCTTTTCGCGCACTGTAACCAAAGGCAAGTTTTTTCCATGTCCATTTCATTTCCGCGCTGCTGAGAAATAGTTTTCCACTTTTCCTCACAAACCGCCACCATTGGCGGATCAGCAATCCTGATATCAAGGCCTTATCAGTGGCATATATTTTGCTCAATGGGAGGAAACATATATATAGAGCTTTATCAATACCGAGGAGGAGCGCGTGAAAAAGAAACATCAGTTAGCAATGTCCAGACGGAGTTTTCTGAAGACTGCCGGAGCCACAGGGGCTGTCCTGTCATTTTCCAGCCCGGCCAGGCTTTTTGCCGGAACCGGCCTGACCGAGGCAGTCGTGCGAAATGATTTCAATGTCTCCGCCAACCCGGCAAGCGCCACCAATTTATATGCCAGCCTGCTGAACTTTGCCCAGGTCAGTGATGTCCATATCACCGACACCACCAATCCCCTGCGGGCCGGTGCCCTGGACGCCGTAACATCGGCCGCCCTGCGGCCCCAGGAACACCTCTCGGCCGCCACCTGGGATGCCGTCGTGAGATCAATCAACACCCAGATCGAATCCAAGAAGCTGGCCTTCATGATGTCCACCGGCGACCAGATCGACAATGCCCTGGAGCATGAGATCGAATGGTTCCTGAACGTGGTCGACGGCAATGCTTTTTCGGGCTACTACAACGATCTGGTGGGAACCACCCCCAACGAGCAGTCCGATGTGCCGGTGCCCGCCGTCAGCCCCGCAGGCCTGGGAATGCCCTGGTACCTGGCGGTCGGCAACCATGATGTCATGATCGTGGGCAACTTCAATGCCAAGTTTGTCGAGGCTTTCCTGAAACTTATCATCGAGGCCTTCCAGAAAAACCCAGAAAAATATCCCCAGTGGCAGTTCAACATTACCGACCTGCAGGAGGTCATAGCAAAAATCAAGACATCAACAACCCAGGACGACCTGCACGGCCTCGGCTACATGCCGCTGAATGAAGACGGCTTGGGCGACGGCTACTACAGCTTCAGCCCCAACAAATTCATGCACTGTATCGTGCTGAACACCACCAATGACAACTGGCTTGAAGGCGCCTCGGACAAGACCGGCAAGAGCCTGACCGACCAGTACCTCGCAGAAAACCAGGCCAAAATAGAAACCATGCTCAGCCAGCCCAAGTCTGTCAGCGCCGATCCCCAGCAACAGATTGACCAGCTGATCAAGGAAGGGTTCAACGACTTTGCCGAATGGGCCAACCAGAAGGCTCCCGAATATCTCGACATGCAGAAAACCAAGGGCTTCTTTGACTGGAATGACGGCATCTTCGGCGGCATCGCCCAGGGAACCCTGGACAAGGTGCAGTATGAATGGATGAAAAAAGAGATCGATGACAACAAGCATAGGCTCTGCCTGATCTTCTCGCATCACGGTCCGGACTCTTTCCTGACGCCCCTCGGCAACATCAGCGCCAATGATTTCATCGAGACCCTGCAGGGCTATCCCAATGTCATTGCCCATATCCACGGACATACGCATTTCAACCTCATCAAACCCAGCTATGAAGTGGAGACCCTCGATGTCGGCGCTATCCAGCAGAACGGCAACTACTGGGATATCACCACCAACTCCATCGCCGAATGGCCCATGCAGTGGCGCCGCATCGCAGTGGTGGACAACGGCGACGGGACCGGGCGCATCAGCTGCCGCATGCACAACCACACCTATCAGGCCGGACTGGATGCTGCCCAGGGAGACACCCAGGCCCAGCCCGACTTCGATACCATGGTCGGCTCCGATCAGGATTGTGACGTGGATCTGCTCTTCGCCATGCCGGTGGCCGTAGCCGGGAACATCACCGGCAATGCGGCTGAAATCGAAGAAGGCGGAGTCACGGCCGAAGATATCCAGAACAACAATGCCGCAGCCTTCCTGCTCAATGACAGCGACGACCAGCGCTGCTTTGTGGCGACCGCCGCCTTCGGCTCCTCGATGCAGCCCGAAGTCGCAAGCCTCAGGCTCTACCGCGACAATGTCCTGCGGCAGAATCCTGTGGGGCGTCTGTTTATCAGCACCTACTACCGGCTCAGCCCGCCGGCGGCCCGCTTCATTGCCGGACGCCCCGCGCTCAAGGCCGTGACCAGACAGGTCCTGAAACCGATTATCGCACTGGTCAAATCAAGGCACACTATCTGACAAAAAAGGCGGGCCACTGGGCCCGCTTTTTTATTTGATCTTTTTGGCGATACCGCTGACATCCTGGGCCCGGCTGCGCGGACAGACCAGGATGGCGTCCGGCCCCTCCACCACCGCCAGGTCTTCCACCCCCAGCACCACAATCTTCTTGCCCGAGGAACAGATCACATTACCGGCCGCATCCTCCACCACGACATCACCACTAAAGGCATTGCCCTGTCCGTCTCTTTGCAGCATCACATCAACCGCATCCCACGACCCGATATCGTTCCAGCCGAAATCAACCGGAATGACCGCAACATTGCGGGACTTTTCCATAATGCCGTAATCAATGGAGATGCCCTTGACTTGCGCATAAAACCGATCAATGGCCTGATCCGCATCACTCTCGCCAAAAGACTGCTCCAGCAGCGCGGCCATCTCAGGCAGGTTTTCGGCAAGCTCCCGCAGGACCGTATCCGCCCGCCAGACAAACATGCCGGCATTCCAGAAATAGCCGGCGTCCACATAGGCCTGGGCCCGCTCGGCATCCGGCTTTTCACAGAAGGCCGCCACCTGCAGCAACTGCAGCTCCTGACTGCCTGACAGCCTCTCCCCTGGCTGGATATAGCCATAGCCGGTCTCGGCATGATCGGGAACGATCCCCAGGGTCAGCAGCAAATGCGGATAGCTTTGCAGACTGGCGACGGCATACTGCATTACCGCGACAAATCTTTCCTCATCCGCAATCAGATGGTCAGCCGGCAATACCACCAGGCTCGCATCGGGATCATTTGCGGCAATCAGACGGGCTGCAAAGGCAATACAGGGCGCCGTATTGCGCCCCACCGGTTCGGCAATGATGTTCCGGGGCGGCAGATCGCCCAATTCTTCCCTGACCGCCGGGGCAATGGCGGCGCCGGTTATCACATAGATCCGGCTGTGATCCGCAAGTGGCAGACAGCGGTCCACGGTCCGCCGTAAAAGCGTCCGGCCGGAGCCAAAGTCCAGCAGCTGTTTGGGTCTTTCTTCCCTTGATAGCGGCCAGAGCCGCTCCCCCTTTCCCCCGGCCATAATAATTATATGTAATGCCATAAAACACTCCTGATCTGCGTTAACTCATTAATATTACATCCGGCTTCGCCCGTCAAATTTAAGGCTTTGAAATTATATATTTGACAAGCTTAGTCCGGATATCCTAAAGACATAGCCCAACTATGAATGCATTACTTACATTTTTCAAAGAATATCGGTTGATTATTTCCCGAATTTTCGGGTTGCTCATAATTCTGCTGCTGCTTTTTTCCACCTATTCGTGGGAACAGAGCCTCGCGGTTGATCTGGCCCTGAACATCAGCGGCTTTGTCCTGGTGATCCTGTGCACCTTCGGCCGTCTCTGGACCCTGGCCTACATCAGCGGCCACAAGACCACCAACCTGATAACGGTCGGACCTTATTCCATGGTCAGGAATCCGCTCTATTTCTGCAGCCTGCTCGGTTCCATCGGGATCGGCCTGGCCTCCAAGAATCTGCTGGTGCTGGGGCTGATCGTCTTCATGTTCATCATCTACTATCCCTTTGTGATTCGGGCCGAGGAAAAAAATCTGGAGGGCGTCCACGGCCAGGCCTTCCTCGATTTCAAAAAAAAGGTGCCCATGTTCATCCCGCGTTTTTCCCAGTATGCCACCCCGGAGAAATATGAGATCGACACCCGGCTCTTTCGCCGCTCTTTTTTCAGCGCGGTCTGGTTTCCGCTGATCTACATGCTGGTCCTGCTGATTGATGTGCTGCATGCGGCCGCAATCCTGCCGACGTTCATCAGCATTCCCTGACTTGCCAACAAAGGCTCCGGTCTATATACTGGTTCCAATTTTCAGTATTATAAGGAGTTTTTGATGTTTCCGGAAAACAGACCCAGAAGACTGCGTAAAACCGCCGCCATCAGATCCATGGTGCGCGAAACCACCATTTGCCCGGCTGATTTCATCTTTCCACTGTTCATCCACCCTGGCAAGAAATTTAAACAGCCCATCGCTTCAATGCCCGGCCAGTTCCGCTATTCCATCGACATGCTGCCGCCGGTCATCAAAGAACTGAGCGACATGGGCATCCCGGCGGTCCTGCTCTTCGGTATCCCGGAAAAAAAAGATGCCTTCGGGACCGAGGCCCACAAAAAAAACGGGATCGTCCAACAGGCCGTCAGGGCCATCAAGGATAGCAATCCGGAAATGGTTGTAATCACCGATGTCTGCATGTGCGAATACACCAGCCACGGACACTGCGGCATCCTCGATGATGCTGCCGGCGTTTCCAATGACGACACCCTGGAGGTCCTGGCCAAGATCGCCGTCTCGCACGCCAACAGCGGCGCCGACATGGTCGCCCCTTCCGACATGATGGACGGCCGGGTCGGAATAATCCGCGATGCCCTGGACGAGAGCGGTTTCGAGGACACCCTCATCATGAGCTATTCGGTCAAATATGCCTCGTCTTTCTACGGCCCATTCCGCGACGCCGCGGACTGCGCCCCGTCATTCGGCGACCGCAAGACCTACCAGATGGACCCGGCCAATGCCCGCGAAGCCCTGCGGGAGGCCCTGCTGGATGTCGAGGAAGGGGCCGACATCCTGATGGTCAAACCGGCCCTGCCCTATCTGGACATCATCCGCTCCCTGGCGGAGGAATTCAACGAACCGCTCTGCGCCTACCAGGTTTCCGGCGAGTATGCCATGATCAAGGCCGCCGCCCAGTGCGGCTGGCTCGACGAACAGGCCGCCATCCTGGAAAGCCTGCTGGCCATCAAACGGGCCGGGGCCGACATGATTATCTCATATTTTGCGCCGGACGCAGTGAGGGCCCTGGGTTGAGCGCCCCCTACATCCTGGCCTGGGAGCTGACCAAGGCCTGCAATCTCAAATGCCGCCACTGCCGGGCCAGCGCGGTCGAGACGCGGGCCAGCAATGAACTTACCACCGCCGAAGGCCTGGACCTGCTGCGACAGCTCCAACAGGCCGGCTGCCGCATGGTCATCCTTTCCGGCGGAGAGCCCTTGATGCGCGATGATGTCTTCAGGTTTGCCGCTGCCGGCAACGACTGCGGACTGCGCATGACCCTGGCCACCAACGGATCAATGGTGGACGCGGATACCGCCAGACGCATCCGTGACAACCATATCATGCGGGTTTCAGTCAGCCTGGACGGCACAAGCCCGGACGTTCATGACGATTTCCGGGGCATTCCGGGAGCCTTCGAGCAGGCCCTTAACGGAATTGACAGGCTCAGACAGGCCGGCGTCCCGGTCCAGATCAACACCACCGTGGCCGCCGCCAATATCCATCAGATGCAGGATTTCCCGGCCCTGGTCAAGGAGCTGGGCGCAGTCGCCTGGCATGTATTCTTTCTGGTACCCACCGGCCGCGGCAACACCCTGGAGGCTGCCCGCATCAATGAATATCGCACCATGCTCGACATGTTCTACGAGGTCTATCAACAGGCCGAAATTGAATGCAAGGCCACCTGCGCCCCGCAGTTCTACCGCCTGCTGAAGCAGAAAGGGGAACCCGTAAAGACCAAGGGCTGCCTGGCGGGAACCGGTTTCGGCTTTGTCTCGTCCACGGGAGATGTCCAGGCCTGCGGCTTCTTTGATGTGGCCTGCGGCAACATCAGGCAGCAGCCGTTCAGCACCATCTGGGAAAACTCCGAGCTGTTGAATCTGCTCAGGCAGACCGACAAGCTTAAAGGTCATTGCGGCGGCTGCGGCTATCAGGATGTCTGCGGCGGCTGCCGGGCCCGGGCCCACGAAACCCTCAATGACGCCATGGGCACCGACCCCATCTGCTGGTATGCCAATGGACACTAACGACAGAAAGATCCTCAACATCATCAACGCCTCCATTCCGTTCGTCTCCCGGCCGTGGCAGGATGCAGCCCGCAGGACAGGCCTCTCCGAGGACGAGGTGATTGCCAGGATCAGGTCGTTAAAGGATCAGGGGATTATCAGAAGAATCGGCGCCACCATCTCCCCAAAGGCTCTGGGCTGGTATTCCACCCTCTGCGCCGCCCAGGTCCCGGAAGACAGGATCGATGAATTTGCGGCCGCGGTCAACGCCTTTGACGAGGTCACCCACAACTATGTCAGGAGCGGATCCCCCAACTGCTGGTTCACTCTTATAACACCCGACCATGCCACCTGCCTTGCCATCATGGAACAGATCGGCAAAAAGACGGGTATCCAAATCAATGAATACCCGTCTACAAAGGTCTTCAAGGTCAAAGCCTCGTTCAAGCTTGACTAGCTCAGGCCTGCTCCCTTTTTTTGAAAATTTTTGAAAACATGCCGCCTTCGATGGAGTCGATCTTCTTTTCGATCTGCTGTTCATAACCGAGCGTGACGGCATAGATGATCCGGTCAAAGTAGAGCACCACCTTGTTGTTCAGTTCAAGGGCCTTATTGAGATGATAGGCCGAATCCGGCAGCTGCTGCTCCTGGACATAGAGCCAGAGGTGACGCTTGATCAGCATGAAGGCCAGGATCAGCTCATGCAGCGGAATCCCCTCATCGTAGCGGTCATGCCCGAGTTTGATATAGTAATCAATGATTCCGTGGCTGGTGCCTTTTTCCAGCCAGGTATCCAGTTTACTGTAAACATCAAAGACCCTTTCATACATCAGGTCAGGGGGAATCTGCCTGAAACTGCTGGTTTCCTTGCGGCTAAGCAGGTCTTTCAGCAGACGGCGGGTCAATTCATCAGCATTCTCGGTGATAATCTTAATCAGATCCTGTGAAATCATATCTACCTCCCAAACTAAATTACAGCAGAACAATCAGGGTCTGCCGTGTATAGTACATAATAAAATTATTCAGGATATCGGCAAGCTATGTTTCATCATCGGAGTCTTCTTCACTGCTGTTGCCAGAGCCTGCCCGCGGCAGAATCCTATCATCCCGCCACCCGGTATTTCGTAGCTTTTACAGACCCCCTGATCCATGAATACCTTGAAAACAAGGATACTGCAATAAAATTCATCCGTCTTTTTTAGGCTTGCTGTTCCAAGAAAAGTTATCATGCCCTGCCACTGTGTTGTCATTAAAAACACCTCCATTTTTTCTCTTATCGCTTATAATATAAGAAAATTGGATAAAAAACAAATTTATAACGATAAATGTGATATAATTTAATTGTGAAATTTGACACAAAAGAGGTGAGTTGATGATTGATAAAATACCACGCCCGGTTGCGCGAAGACTGGCTGTTTATTATAGATTGCTGAAAGAATATACCAAAA
>CAYWBU010000041.1:0-10212 GCA_964456565.1 uncultured Bacteriovoracaceae bacterium
ATGCAGTAGTGGACGGAGGGTTCCCTCCGTCCAGAAAAAACCTTGACACATAATAACATCTTTAACATAGTGTAATTTAAAATAACCCCTTCTTACGCAGGATAGCATATGAAAATTTCAACAAAAGGAAGGTATGGCTTACGTGCAATGCTCGATCTGGCGTTGCATGACAACGACGAACCCACTCTGCTCAAAGATATTGCCGACCGTATCCATGTATCCAACAAATATCTTGAACACATCATGTCCGCCCTGAAAAAGGCCGGCCTGGTCCGGCGGGGGTTACATCCTTGGCAAAAGCCCTGAAAAGATCAAAATCATCGAGATCATTGAAGCGCTCGAGGGCTCAGTATCCCCGTCCGACTGTGTTGACAATCCTGAAATCTGCAATCAGACCGAAAACTGTGTTGCTCATTTCCTGTGGAAGAAGATCTACGAGTGCGTCCATGAGGTGCTCAACAGCACCACCCTGGCCCACCTGATGGAGATTCAGGAAGGCAAGTCCGATCTGCCGCCCTGCCCGCTGGCGCTCATGGACTGACCCTCCTGCAGTTTTCGCTTGAGGTCCTCCAGGGCCAGCCGCCGGTGACTGCGACAATTTTTTTCCGCTGGCAATAACTGCGCGAAGGTCTTTCCGGACTCCTCATCAAGGAACACCGGATCATAGCCGAACCCCTTAGTCCCCCTGGGTTCATCCAGAATAACCCCGGGATATTCACCCTGGGATGTAATCACAGCATCCTGATTCAGCACCAATGCCATGCAACAGACAAACCTGGCCTGCCGATCAGATTTGTCTTCCAGCTTTTCGAGCAGCAGCCTGTTGTTGTCATCGTCCGTGGCATCCTCACCGGCAAAGCGTGCCGACCTGACTCCGGGCTGCCCGCCAAGGGCATCCACACAGAGCCCCGAATCATCCGCCAGGGCCGGCATTCCGGCAGCCACATTCCAGGCCCGGGCCTTTTTCAGGGCATTCTCCGCAAAGCTCTCCCCGTCTTCCACCACCTCAAGGGACAGGCCCAGATCTGCGGGGTTCACCAGTTCAAGGCCTGTTCCGGTAAGGATCTCCCGCATCTCCCGCAGCTTGCCGCTATTTGTTGTGGCCGCAACAACCTTCATTTCGACTCAAAGGCGGCCGACTGCATTGCCATCAGTTCGCGAATCCCCTTTTCAGCCAGATCCACCAGGGCATTCATCTGTTCCCGGGAAAAAGCCTGTCCCTCGGCGGTTCCCTGCACCTCGATCAGATTGCCGCCACCGGTCATCACGACATTCATGTCCACATCGGCATTGGAATCTTCACTGTAATCAAGATCGAGGATAAGGTTTTCCTCATTTATAATACCCACGGATATTGCCGCCACCTGATCCCGCAGCGGATTACGTCCGATCAGCTTTTCCGCAAGCATCCAGTCCAGCGCATCACGCAAGGCCACATAGGCCCCCGTGATCGAGGCCGTCCGCGTCCCGCCGTCGGCCTGCAGCACGTCACAGTCAATCCAGATTGTCCGCTCCCCCAGCAGATCAAGGTCCACCACCGCCCGCAGCGACCGGCCGATCAACCGCTGAATCTCATGGGTCCGTCCGCCAACCTTGCCACGGGAGGACTCCCGCGGAATCCGGCCATGCGAACAGGCCGGCAGCATCCCATATTCGGCGGTAATCCAACCGCTGCCGGTATTGCGCAGATGCGGCGGAACACGATCCTCAACACTGGCGGTACAGAGCACCCTGGTTTCGCCCATCTCTATCAGACAGGAGCCCTGGGCATTCTTGATATATTTTCTTGTCATATTGACATTGCGAAGCTGATCAGGCTCACGCCCCTGCGTGCGTCTGGCAACTTTCGGTTTTTCAATTCCCTTGGTGTTCAGCAGTTCTTCCATTGATGGCATCTATATCTCCACTCAGTTTTTGGAGATAGTACGGGCAGAGACCCTATAAGTCAACTATGATGCTTGACAGCCCCTATGGCTGCATGTAAATCCTCATAAAGTTTAGGAGGATTTAGATTGAACGCATTTAAGGGCTTCTTCAGGCTGATTTTGATCCTGCTTTTCACTGCTGCAATTTTATTACCCCTGACCACGGCCACCCTGCCGCTGAGCGGTGAGGCCTGGCTGCTGCAATCTGTCAGGGAGCTTCATCAGCACTTCACTTTGGTGCCCACCCTGAACGGACTCGAACTGCCCGACAAAAATCCCCTGAATATCCTGCTGCTTTCAGCCATTCCATCTGACAACATCATCTTGCTGCGCCTGCTCAATCTGGGCTGCGGATGCCTGCTGGCCGCCGGGGTATTCATCTTCTGCGCCGCCGTTTTCAATGTCACAACCGCCACTCTGGCTGCCCTGCTGACGGCCACGAGCGCCGGATTCATCATGCTCTACGGCACCCTGAATATCTATGCCGCGCCGCTGACACTCGCCCTGCTGGCATATCTCGCCTTTACCCACGCCTATCTGCGTGGCACCCATCCCTGGCGCTACACCCTGGCCTACCTGCTGCTGGGATTTGCCGGATTAAGCGGAGGCTGGATCACCCTGATCTTCATGGCGCTGGCTGTCGCCGCCCTGCTGCTGCTGGACTTTGCCCCTGAAAAGCTGCTCAACATCCGTATTATATCCGGGCTGCTGATAATCATCTTCATGTTCGTGATCTTCTATCTGGTATACCGGATTGCCGGTGGACATAACTATGTCTCGGCAGTCCTCAATCATCCGGACAAAAACGGCTTTCTCGCCAACCTCTGGTCCTTTGTCAAGGCGACCATGCCCTGGCTGCTGATGCTTGTACCGGCCTGGATATATGAGGCCAAGCCCGACAACGAAGATCACTGGCGGGACCTGCTGCCCGTAAAAATCGGTTTCAGCGCGGGGCTGCTGATCATGCTGCTGGGACGCCACCATAATGCGGCCCATGCCCTTTTCAGCGTACCCTTCGCAGCCATCATGACGGCTTACTGGATCGACAACGGCTTCAAGTCCGGCGAAAAACTGCTGAGCCTGCGGCACTCCGCCATCCTGATATCCGGCGGGATTGCAATTGCAACCCTGACAGCACTGCTGGGCAGAGGTCCGCTTTTAGGCATGGCTATCACCACTCCTGAGATAATCCTGCTCGCAGTTCTGCTGGTCATGGCCGTCATATTCACCCTGCTGGCCCGCAGACAGCACTACCGTACGGCCATCATAACCAGTCTCACCGCGATAATCATCGGAACCTGGGCCTATGCCTGGCTCGCCCTGCCCTATGAAAATAAAGGCCCCATAAAATATGTCGAAACTATCGCCAGCAACGCCCCCATCGTGGCGTTCGAGGATGATTTCACCATGCGGGGCCTGCTGGGTTATGCCGATGCCCGGCCGATCATCGTCAGTCGTGAAATCGTGCCGGTCGGAACCGCCGCCTATCTGGCAACCGTTACAAAAGACTCTGAAAAGCTCAATGAATCCCTCAACAAGAGGATGCTCTCGAAAATTGAGTCCAGTTACGGCAAGAAACCAGCCTATGTACTTTATTTTATTGAAACGGAAGTCCTTCAATAAAACATAATTTTCTATGCCGGATGCCAATTGGTTGTTTTTAAATTTGATAAGTTGCGCCTTTTTTCCGACCAGCATGTTGAAAGAGGCATACTATGATTGACATTCACAACATGCGGGTTCTGATCGCCGATGATGTAGAGGGCATGCGCCGGGCCATGCACGGCCTGCTGAAGGTCCTCGATTACGGCAAAAGCTTCCTGTACGCCCAGAACGGACAGGAGGCCCTTACCCTGCTGCAGAAAAGCAATGTCGACCTGGCCCTCCTGGACCTCAACATGCCCATAATGAGCGGAGTGGAACTGCTCAGCCTTATCCGTCTTGACCGCAAACTGCGCTACATGCCGGTAATCATCATAACCGGGGAAGCCAACCGCGAGGTGGTGGCCGAGGCGGCCGAATCCGATATCGATGCTTATATCCTCAAACCGGTGACCGCCAAGGCCCTGGGCGACAAAATCGCCTCCATCGTGCATGCCGCAAACTTTCCGTCCGACATGGTCCGGCATCTGCGTAACGCCAAAAAATTTGAGGAAAGCGACGACATCCTCAATGCCATCTTTGAAACCAGGCTGGCCATGCAGGCCAACCCGAATTCATCGCGGCCAATCCGCGAACTCGGCTATCTGCATATGCAGCGCGGCGACCTGAAGGAGGCCAAACGCCTCCTGCTCAAGGCCGCCAACATGAATCAGATGGATATCTTTGCCTTCCACCATCTCGGCGAGCTGTACATGCAGCTCGGCAACTTCGACAACGCCGCAAATTTTTTTGACAAGGCCATGAAGATCTCGCCCCGGCATGTAGCCCGGGGTATCGACTTCGGCAAGGTGCTGATCCAGAAGGGCAAGCCTGAAAAGGCCCGCGAAATCATCGAAAGGGCCATTGCGCTTTCCGACGACAAGGATGCCATCCGGGAAGATGTGGCGGATTTCTGCCTTGAGCATGAATTTTTTGATTATGCCGCTTACCTGCTGGAAAAAATCAGCAAAAGACCCACAGCCCGTATCTCATACAAGCTGGGACAGGCCCTCGAAGGCCAGGGCGAATACCGCAAGGCCCTTAAACACCTGGCCAGGGCCGGTGAGCAGAACAGTGAAGATCTCGATATCAAGATCCATATCGCCCGCAATTATATCGCCCTGGGCTGGCCCATGCATGCCGAAAGGGTCCTGCATGAGATCCTTGAAAAAAATCCGGATGCCGCTGAGGCCCGGCGATTACTGAAGGAATGCAGCTAACAAACAAATAACTAGCTGAAATATAAGAATGTTTGATTTAATTAGCGGGATGCTTAATATTAACCTAAAGCATCCGACAAGCACAAATGAGGTATTGAATGATTGATATAAACCGAATGACGGTCCTGATTGTCGATGACATGGAAAGCATGTGCAAGGCTGTGCGCGGCATGCTCATGGTTTTGAAATACGGCAACGAATTCCACTATGCCAATAACGGTCTTGACGCCCTGAGTGTCATGGGCAAGAAAAAGATCGACCTCGTGATCTCCGACTGGAACATGCCGGTGATGAACGGGGTGGAAATGGTCTCGCGCATGAAGGAAGACCGCAAACTGCGTGACATCCCCATTGTCATGGTCACGGCCGAGGCCAACATGGAGATCGTGGCCGAGGCGGCCGAATCGGAGATTGACGCCTACATCCTCAAACCCGTCAACGTGGAGGCCCTGGGTGGCAAGATCAGACAGGTGGTCGACAAGGCCAATGATCCCCCGCCCATGCTGCTGCATCTGAAACGGGCCCGTCTGCTTGAAGAAAAGGGAGCGCTGGATGATGCCATCAATGAGGCCCTGCTGGCTGTCAAGGCCGACCTCAATTCAAGTAAGCCGGTCCATGAGCTGGGATATTTCTACTATAAAAAGAATGACCTGGAAAATGCCGAACAGTGGTTTCGCAAGGCCGCCGACATGAATCACCTTGACGTCTTTGCCTTTCACTATCTGGGCGATATCTACATCAAGCAGAACCGGATTGACGAGGCCATCCTGTTCTTTGACAAGGCCATGAAGATTTCCCCCCGGCACGTTTCCCGGGCCGTTGATTTCGGAAAACTGCTGCTTGATAAAAAAGCCGAGAAAAAGGCCGTCGCCGTCTTTGAAAAGGCCATCTCCCTGTCAGAAAGCCCCAATGACCTGCGCGAAGAGCTGATCGGCCTCTGCAAAAGACATCATGTGACCGACTATGCCATCAAGCTGATGAGGGACATCATCAAGACCGACAGCCGCAGGAATGATATCCGGATTGAGCTGGGGTTGACTTACGAGCGCACCCGCGATCATGCCAAGGCCATTGCAACCTTCATCGAAGCCGAGGCCATTGACAATGACAACATCACCATCAAACTGCACCTGGCCAAGGCCTACCTGCAGGCCAAACAACCGTTGCGGGCCGAACGCTCCCTGCGACAGATCTTGGTGCTGGAACCCAACAACCGGGATGCCAAGGATCTGCTGAAACAATGTATCTAACTGAAAGACGGGGAAATAATTATGAATTCTGATCGTCGCATCATCAACACCATGACCAGAGTAGCTGCAATCTCCAATAATTCAAAGCTGAAATATGACCAGAAGCTTTCAATGATCCTGCAGGAAATCATTGAATGCATGCGTTCCCAGAAAGGCTCCATCATGCTCACCCGGGGCCGCCAGAACCTTGAAGTCGTGGCCGCCACCAACCCCGCAATCGTGGGCGCCCGACAGCCGCTCAGCGAGGACTCGCCGTCCACCTGGGTGGTCAAAAACAAAAAGCCGCTCTACATTGATCATAAAACTCCCAACCCGTTTGCGGGACGCTACAAGCATTATAAGACCGAGGCCTTCCTGCTGGCCCCCATCATGAATGAAAACAAGGTTGCCGGCGTTATCAGCATTACCGAGAGGATCGGCAACGATGAGTTCTCTCAGGACGAGCAGATCACCCTGTTCAACATGGCCGGCTATGTAATCGGCACCATTGAAAAAAAACGTCTCGCCGAAAAGATCCTCAACCAGAAACGCAGCCTTGAGAAAAAGAACCGCCAGCTCGAAAAACTGGAAGAACTGCGGACCGAGCTGTTCAACATGCTGATCCATGACCTGAAAGGGCCCATTTCGGAAATTGTTGCCAATCTGGACATCCTCTCCTATGTCGTCGCCGAGGACAACAAGGATTTCGTGCACTCTTCCCAGTCCGCCTGCGACACCCTCTACCGCATGGTCACCAACCTGCTCGACATTGCCCGGCTGGAGGACGGCAGCATGCCCATCATGCGTGAAAATATCGCCCCCTGGGATCTGCTCAGGGAACTCCTGTCGCGCCAGGGAGGCTCGGCCGAGGCCAAGGGCGTCACAATTACAATCCCGGAAGAACCGCAGGAACAGCCGCGTTTCATCGGCGACCGCGGCATCCTTATCAGGGTTCTCCAGAACCTCATCATGAATGCCATCCGTTTTTCGCCCGAGGGTGGAACCATTGCGGTAGATTTCAAATACAGCGACAACCGCATCACCTTCACCGTCACCGACAACGGTCCGGGAGTCGCGCCGGAGATGCAGCAGGCAATCTTTGACAAATATGTCCAGGGCGCCCAGAAGAGCGACGGGCGCCAGTACACCACGGGTCTGGGGCTCTCCTTCTGCAGGCTGGCGGTTGAGGCCCATAAGGGCCGCATCAGGGTTATCAGTGACGGCCGAAATGGCAGCTGCTTCACCTTCTGGCTGCCGGCGAACCCGCCCTCATGATGAATGCAGTTGCGTCATGAGGGTTTCAATCTCGATTCGCAACGGTTCATTGGCTCCCGCATCCAGGGCCCTGTTATAGCTTTCAGCTGCCCGGGCGGAAAGTCCCATACTCATATAAATATCGCCCAGCTCTTTCCAGGCCACCGGGCTGCTGTTCGCCGATGAGCTGGCCTCTTCCAGCAGTCCGGCTGCCTCATCCGGCCGTCCCAGCTTCCAGGCCGCATAAGCCTGCCGGTATTTCAAAACCGCGGTAAACGACTTCAGATATCTGCCCGTCCGCAGCATTTCCTGCTGGCTGGCATAAAGACTGGCATAATCTCCCTTCAGCCAGTAGCAGTTAACCAGTCCCATGCGGGCCTTCAGCAGATCGGGCTTGAGCGCCAAGGCCTGCTGGTAGTTGTTGATGGCGTTATCATACTGTTCCATCAGCATCTGGGCTAAAGCCAGGTTGGTGATGGCCAGATAGTCATAGGGCAGCCGTTTCCAGGCCCGCACACAAAGGTCCTGGGCTTCCTGCAAACGACCCAGCTTGATATAGATCACGGCCAGATTCACATTGGCCGAACTGGAATCGGGCGATTTGGCCAGGGTATCCTCCCACAGGGTCAGTGAATTCTGCCAGATATCGGTCTGGCGGACGGTCATGAAGCTGTAGGAAGCCACGATCACCAGCATCAGGGCCGCGGCCAGCAGCTTGGGGAAATCTTCCGAGAAAAAGGCATGTACAGGACGGCGTACCCACAGCTGCGCCAGCAGCCAGCCCAGCAGCACACACCATCCCAGCGAGGGCAGCAGGGCATAGCGGTCGGTCATGAACTGCGAGATGGGCAGCAGGTGCGAGACCGGCACCAGGAAGAGATAATGCCAGGCCACAAAAAAGGCATAGATATATCTGCGGCCCCTGACGGCCCACAAGGCACTGCCCAGCAGGACAACATTGGCAGCCACAAAGGCCCAGGCCTGCCAGATCCCCGGGTCGGCATAGAGTTCAAAGATATAATCAGCCGCATAGTTGACCGTGAATCCGATCAGCAGGATATATTTGATGAAGATCTGCGAAACGGCCAACAGATTGGTCCAGGGGTTACCGCCATGCCAGGGCTTCACCCCGCCGACATCCCACATCATCCTGACCAGCCAGAAAATCATGGCCAGCGCGAAGATGAAGACCGGGATATAGATCCAGCTGCGGCGTTTCCAGTAATCCGCATCGCGCCATTTGAACTGCAGCAGGATATCCAGCACCACCATTACGCCGGGTGTCGCCAGGGCGATCGGTTTTGAGAGCACCGCCAGAATCAGGGCGATCACGCTCAGCAGACCATATTTAAGGCTGCCGTCCCGGGCCTTCAGAAAGGCCCACAACGACATGAAGGTGAAGATGCCCATCAGGGGTTCCTTGCGGGCATAGAGCCAGGCCACACTCTCCACATGCACGGGGTGAACGGCGTAGATAACCGTCGCCATAAAAGACCAGATTTCAACCAGGTCATCCCGGACGTCAAAACGCCTGAACAACTGGCGCAGAAAGGCCCAGCAGCACAGCACCATGATGAAATACAAAAAGATATTATGGAGATGCATACCGAACACCACATCCTTACCCCAGAAATGGAAATCCAGCATGTATGAAAGGTCACGTACCGGCTGGTAGGTGCTGCTGAAATTCAGTTTCAGCACCTTAGCCAGGTTTTCGGCCGTGATGCTGTGGATAGTGCTGCGCGAAAACAGCGCCGGATCGTCCCAGTTGGTGGGCTGGTTGTCCAAGATGTTAAAATAGAGCCCCAAAACCAGTAGGCCCAGCAGCAGGCCCTGGATCAGCAGGCGTCTTGCATTTTCATTCATTATGCCACATCCCCGTAAAACGTTTGTGCCACCAGTCATCCTGCGGCCGGATTTTCAGCTCGCAGGGACAGTGCCTAATAAACTCCAGCAGAATATCACGGGCCTGCATTACCTGGCGGGCCTCTTCATCGCTGCCGCCATGGTCCGGGTGAGTCTGTTTGACAGCCCTCTTCCAGGCCGCCTCCAGCTGTTCCAGGGAGACCTGTTCCGGCAATTCCAGAACATTGCGGGCCCAATCCAGCTTTTCCTGTGATATTTCAGCCATTCCTTCATTGCTAGCATCGTTATCACCGCAAAAACAAGGCACTTTATCTGTACATCAAAAATCAGCCCTGATATACTTGCAGGCCTATTTTATTGAAGGAGGTTTGCATGCCTGTATCAGCCAAAATGAAAAACTACGCCGCCGGGTCATCCTTTATCCGCAAGATGTTTGAAGAGGGTGCCCGACTGGCAAGCCAATATGGCCCGGAAAATGTCTATGATTTCAGTCTGGGCAATCCGGATATCGCACCTCCGGAAAAGGTCATCAGTTCAATGCAGCAGCATGCCGCCAACATGTTTCACGGCTACATGCCCAATGCCGGCTATCCGGATGTGCGCGAAAAAATCGCGGCCTTCGCATCAGAAACCTATGCGGTCAACCTGAAGGCAGATGATATCATCATGACCTGCGGCGCCGGCGGCGCCCTGAATGTCATCCTCAAGGCCATCCTTGATCCGGACGACGAGGTCATCGCCCTGGCGCCCTATTTTGTGGAATACCGCTTTTATGCCGAAAACCACGGCGCCACCCTCAAGGTTGCCGGCACCACACCGGACTTCCTGCCCGACATGGATCAGCTCTCAGCCGCGATCACGGACAGGACAAAGGCCATCATCATCAATTCGCCCAACAATCCCACCGGCAGGGTTTATCCGGAACAGAGCCTCAAAGACCTGGCCGGCCTGCTCAAGGACCGTCCCGACATCCTGGTGATCTCCGACGAGCCCTACCGCCGACTGGTCTATGACGGCACCACGGTGCCCTCGGTGCTCAAAAATATCCCCAACTCCGTGGTGGCGACTTCGGCCTCC
>CAYWBU010000041.1:10222-17197 GCA_964456565.1 uncultured Bacteriovoracaceae bacterium
AACGAGGCGGCAGGCCAGTTCCACCTGGCCTGAAAGGCCACGGGCCTGGCGGCCTGCCGATCGTTTGTCTTGCGCCTCGCCCGCGGCGCACCTACAGTCGCCCTATGCCGCTCTTCGGGGCACCCGGCCAGCGCATCGGCTACATCGCCACTGCACCGACTGTCAGCAAAAAAGATGACATGCTGCCCGCCATGATCCTGGCCAACCGCATCCTGGGCTTTGTAAATGCCCCGGCCCTGATGCAGAAGGTCCTGGCGGACTGCATTGACACCAGTGTCGATATTGCCATCTACGCCCGCCGGCGCGCCGCCATAATCAAAATCCTGGATGCGGCCGGGCTCGAATATGCCCCCATGGAAGGCACTTTCTACGCCTTTGTCAAAGTTCCCGGCGGCGACGACATGGACTTCTGCCGCCGGCTGGTGGAACAGCGTATCCTGGCCGTTCCGGGTACCGGTTTCGGCTGCCCCGGTTATGTACGTTTTGCCTACTGTGTTGACGAAAACAAGATCACTGCGGCCGGCCCCGGCCTGATACAGGCCGTAAAATAAAAAGGACAGGCCTTAAAGGCCTGTCCCGATCCAATCTCTTTGACTAACAAACTCTACTGCCCGTAGACCTCTTTCCATTTCCGGGTCTCGGTCTGCACTTTGGGGGCCGGATAGGGCGCGGCAACGGCAAAATCGCCCACAAAAACCTCCGGCGGCTCATCATTGCTTTCAGTTCCACGCACATGGGCCCGCGAGAGCCTGTCATCCATGACCTTCTCGATCACCAGATAACCGAGCTGTTCCTCGCGGTAGCCGAGAATCTCGCCGGTCTCGGGATCCGTGATGGCCTTCCCGCACCGCTTGAGCAGGTAGATATCATTGGCGGCCAGGCCGTCCTTCAGCCCGGCGTTGACATAGATGCCGTCATCCTCCACGGCCACCACCCGACAACGCCAGCCTTTGGCGGCCACCGCCACGGCCATGTCTGCGGCCGCCAGATAGATGACCGCCGAAAGGTCCTGGCCTTCGGTGGTGACAGCCCCGACTACCTGACCACTCTTGAGGTCAAAGGCCCTGAGTGCCAGGGTGTAATGACCCTGCGGCTGCCGGATGACTGTCCCCAGCATGACCTGGGCTACATCATATTTATCCTGCAGGACCTCATTCAGCCCGGTTTTCTGGCCCGCCAGTCCGGCAATGGCCGTTTCCCCAACGGAATGTTCCACCAGCCTGAAACTTTTGGTCCCGGCCAGGGCATTTATCAGGAGCTCACGGGCATTCAGTTCCACCGGTTCGTTGAGCCGCAGATGGGCCACCTCACCGGCAATCAGCGAAAGTCCATCCGGCGACAGCACCACACCCTGACTGGAACCCGCCGTCACCAGGGTGCCGGAGGCATCCTGCCAGCTCAGCTGTGAGACATAGATCTGCGGCATCTCCCGGCGGAAGGTCACTTCGATCTGTTCGGGAGCAATGGTTGTGTGCTGGGAGTAATCATAGATCCCTTGCGTCACCTGCGGCTGCGAAGGCTGCTCGGCCATCTCCGGGTTGAGCACCTGCTGCCGCCGGGAGACATTGGAACACCCGGCAGACAGCATCATCAGCGCCACCAGCGTTATGACTGCTATCTTTTTCATCCTGACCTCGCCTACTGGGCCTTACGGCAATAGATGTTGTAGCCCTTGGCCTTGGTATTCAGAGCCTTGCTGGTATAATGCGCGAAACCCTGGGGCGCAATCATCACCAGCTGCCAGTTGGTCTTTTCGGTCTCAAATCCGTCGGCGTCCTTGAAGATTGTCTGGACCTGCATCTTGACGGTTTCCTTCTTGTTGCGGCTCACAAAGACGACGTCCACGGCCAGCCGACCGTCGGCTGTCCAGGATGCCCGGTGTTTGGAGACCGCCACATCCTTACGCACAAATTTATCCTGCATCAGGATCGGGGAATCCGCCTCATAATCCTTGGCAACCTTGGGAGCCATCCCCTGGCAGCCGGCAAGGATGCCCAACGCCAGCACCATAATGATTCCGTTTCTTATTATCTTTTGCATGCCCACCTCCTGATTTTACTGGTAAATAACCCCGGCAGTGCCGACCCGTTTCACCTCATAGATATCTTCCCAGACAATTTCGCTGGTCTCGGCGTCTATCAGCTGGAAGGCCATCAGGATATAGTCGGAACGATGGCCGCCCTGGGCCTTGGCCAGACCGCTGAGCTCGCCGGTCAAAAAATAATCGGCCCCCTTGACGGATGCCCGTTTGGAAGAGGAAACCAGTCCGCTGTCCTTGGCCTCGCGTTCCGCCAGAATATCGTCCATGCGGTCCCGGGCCAGGAAACGCACCTTGCCCCTCGCATTTTTATTGAGTTCACTGCGGATCTTCTTGGTGAAGATATCCTTGTTGATCACGAAACGGGTGGAGTTCTTGACCGGCAGCAGCGCGATCCGCGGCATTCCCTGGGCATTGACGATCTCGGGAATCTCAATGATGGATTCGGCCATCTGACGTCCGACCGTCCCGATATCGGTTGATTCAATGCCGGTGCCGCCCAGCTGATCATCCTGATCAGGGCTGATGGTGGTGGAATATGAAGTGTTGTAATTTGTGGACGTGCAGCCCGCGAACAGGACCGCAATTGCTAAAATCCAGATGAATCTTTTCATGCCATCTCCTTTTCTGCTTCAATCTTCTTACAGCTTAATATACCAGATCCAGTGCTACCGGCGCACCTCTGAGCACCGGGAAATATGAATAAAAAAGTCCCAGGTCCTCGGCCATGCGTTCCTGCACCACAACACTGCGGGTAGCAATCGCATTGCCGTTCCAGCCGTAGCTGACCTCCAGATGTCCGCCATAGGTAAGGGCTCCGGCATGCACATCCACAACCTTGTTGATGCTCAACCCGGCGTTGCGGGCCATCATGCCCTTTCCCAGCGTCACATTGGCAAATTTTATCAGGTAGCGACCCTCCGGGGCCTGCAGGGCAACGTAGGCCTTGCCGCTGCTGTCGTCCGTACCGCCGGTCTTGACATTGATGGTCTTGAGTTTCTTGTATGACCGGTACTGATCGAGCTCCTGTATTGTCAGCTGATTGACCCGCAGCCGCTCATGGCTGCCCACATCAAAAACCAGCAGCACTCCGCCCTGGCCGGCCTTCAATACAATATTTTCTTGTTTCTGGCTGTAAAGCAGGCCCTTGGAGGCACATCCCGAAAGCAGCAGCACTGCCGCAATCACCATCAGTCCTTTTAATATTCTGCCGTTCATATCAATAATCCTCCAGCACTCAGATCCCGTCAGTTTCATTGAAGCGTGCAAAACAAACCGTATCACCGTCAGCGGCAACATCGACCTTAAAATTCAGGGCACCCACCGGCCGCCCTTTGCAGTCGGTAAAGTTCAGTCCGATATCCCTGGTCCCCGGGTTGGCCTTACAGGCGATCAGAACCAGCTCTCCGGGCATCAGGCTCCAGTGCCGGATATCGGCCGTGGGATTGGCAATGGCGCTCATGGCCGAAGAAGCCAGGGAGACCACCGCCATTGCCGCCGCAGCTCCGGCCAGCGCCGTGGAATCCACCCCGGCGGCCGCCAGTTGATTGGCCTGATTCATCATTTCCTGAGACTGCTGGGCCATCTGCTGCCCCACTTCGGCAGTGGTCTTCTTGAATTCGGCCTGGCCCTTCAGGATCCCGTCCATCATCCGGCCGCCCCTGGTGGTCGCCTGGAAATAGGGATCAGACACCAGCTGGCTGCCGGGATACATCTGCTCATCAATTGCCAGGGCAATCCGCTCAACCTGGGTCGCCTTGCTGGCAAAAACCGCCATCTCACCGTATTCACCCACATTATACTTCAGCGGACCATGACTGAGTTCCAGGCAGATCAGAAGATTGTTTTCAGGATTTACAAGATTGTCCAGCCCCGCGGTATCCGCCTGACGGGCAATTTCAGCCTTCTGGGCCTCCAGATCCTTTATACGTGTCTGCAGCGCAGTTATGCGCGCGCCCAGTTCATCCAACTTCTTGACAGCTCGTTTGGGCAGCTTTTTGCGGTTTTTATATTTTTCCTGAATGGCCCGCACCTCTTCCTGCAGTTCATTCTCCTCGCTGACAACCAGCTGGATATTGTGGATGATGGGCCGCGTCGCCACCAGGGTGTCGGTATAGGCCCTGAACCCCTGTTCTCGATAGCCGGCACTGGTTTGCGCATCGCCGCTCTTGGCGGCCAGGCGGGCGGCCAGGGCATAGAGGGCCGTCATATCACAGCGGTACATCTGTGATTTCACGTCCGAATCCGCCAGAATGCCAGTCTTCGCGGCCGCCAGGGCATTTTCCACATCACCGCCGCCATACAGCAGCAGGGACACATACAGGGCATTGAAGGCCTTTTCATAGGGATCGCCCTTGTAGGCCTTGTCACTTTCCGAACCGGCCAGAGAGGCGGCGTGCTTTTCAAGCTCGGTAAAGGCCTCCGTATCGTTCATCAGGTAATAGGACTTCAAGAAGGCATCCAGGGCCTGGTCATAATCGCCCTTGGCAAGCCAGATTGAACCGATCTGATTCTGAAACAGGGCAAAGTTGCGGTCACCCGCCGCCCCCATCGGCATGAAGATCTTCAGGGCTGCATCAAAATCACCGGCATAAAAAAATTTCTCGGCCTGGGACGCATCCCGCAACTTCAGTTTCGTGGGGAATTCATAGGGTTTTTCTTCTCCCTTGATCGTCACGGTCGAACTGCCGTCTGCCGGACCCATGGTAATGGCTGCTGCTGTTTGCGAAACAAACATAAGGCACAGGACCGCTGCAAAAAAACGTTTCATTAAATCCTCCTGCTTTGTATTTTCAGACAAACCGCCACGGTGTACCGGTTTAAGAACATCCTAAACATATCGGAAATCCGATTTCTAAATTTAACAAAAAACAGATTACTTAACAACTAATTACAGATCGGCGACGGTATAAGTCCTTTTTTTTTGCAGCCAACCTTCGTCACCTGCACTCTTCATCAAAACCAACCGCATAGATAGGCTTATGACAATACTCTGTCTTTAAGGATATCGACAGCCGAAACCAAAGCCAATGTGAAAGATAGAAGCAGGCTGATTTGACATAACATGTCCACCCTGTTATCCTTGCTTAGCAATTGATCATTCATACTCAATTAATCAAAAAACCCACAGGGATCAGCAATGACAATGAAAATTGAAGTAAGGAATCTTGTAAAAATTTTTGGCGATCACCCTCAAAAGGCCTTGAAAATGCTCCAGAAGGGGGCCAGCAATGAGGAGATCCTCAAAAAGACCCGCCACTCCGTCGGGGTCGCCGATGTCTCTTTCACGGTTGAAGAAGGCGAAATTCTGGTGGTAATGGGGCTTTCCGGCAGCGGCAAGTCAACCCTGATCAGATGCCTCAACCGCCTGATCGAACCCACCAGCGGACAGATTACAGTTGACGGCACCGACATCACCGGTCTGAACAATGACGGTCTGCGTGAAATCAGGCGCAAAGAGTTCGCCATGGTTTTTCAGCACTTTGCCCTCTTCCCGCATCGCACCGTTGTCCAGAACACCGAGTACGGCCTTGAAATCCAGGGGATTGACCAGCATACCCGCCGCGCCAAGGCCCTGGAATCGCTGGAACTGGTGGGCCTCAAGGGCTGGGAAAATTCCTATCCGGACCAGCTTTCGGGCGGCATGCAGCAGCGCGTCGGCCTGGCGAGAGCCCTGTGCGTCGAACCCGAGATCCTCTTGATGGACGAGGCCTTCAGTGCCCTCGATCCGCTCATCCGCCGCGACATGCAGGACGAACTGCTGGAGCTGCAGGAACGGGTCCATAAAACCATTATCTTCATCAGCCACGATCTGGACGAGGCCATCAAAATCGGCGACCGCATCATCCTGATGAAGGACGGCAAGATTGTCCAGCAGGGGACCCCGGAGGAGATCCTCACCAACCCGGCAACCCGCTATGTGGAAAAATTTGTGGAAGATGTGGACATGACCAAGGTCCTGACCGCCGAAAGCGTCATGAAAAAACCCTGGGCCCTGGCACAGATCAAAGACGGGCCGCGCACCATCCTGCGCAAGATGGAGAATGCCGGTCTCTCTCATATCTATGTCATTGACAAGGAGCATAAACTCCAGGGAATTTTCCTGGCCGATGATGCCTATGACGCCATCAAGAAAGGGACTTCCTGCATGGGCGAGATCATTATGCGCGACATTGAAAAGGTCAGCCCCGATACCCCCATCCAGGACATCTTTGCAACCGTTGTCGACCAGAGCTATCCGGTGGCCGTGGTCAATGAAAACAACCGGCTGATGGGCGTCATCGACCGCACCAGCCTGATTGCCGGCCTGGCAAATATTGGAGAATAAATGATGCAGCTACCTAGAATTCCTTTTGGCGACTGGATTGAAAGCGGCCTGGATTTTCTGACCACCAACCTTTCGGGCTTCACCAAGGCCATCTCAGCCATAACCGAACAGGGCATCGATACCCTGGTGGATGCCCTGCTGTTCGTTCCGCCCTGGCTGATGATCATCATCATTACCGCCATCGCCTGGCGGCTGACTTCCCGCAAGGTTGGCATCTTCACCTTTCTGGGACTGCTTTTCATCCTGAGCATTGAGCTCTGGTCCGCCACTATCTCAACCATAGCCATGGTCATAATCGCAACTTTCGTGGCCGTGGCAATCGGAATCCCGCTGGGGATCTGGGCGGCCTTGCGCCCCAGGGCCAAGCGCGTGATCATGCCCATCCTGGATTTCATGCAGACCATGCCGGCCTTTGTCTATCTGATCCCGGCCATCCCCTTCTTCGGACTCGGACCGGTGGCAGCCATCTTTTCAACGGTTATCTTCGCCATGCCGCCGGCCATCAGGCTGACCTGCCTGGGCATTGAGCAGGTCCCGGTTGAAATGATCGAGGCCGTACCAGGATCAGTCCCAGGATGAAGTATCCGATGATGCTTATCAGGCTGAAGAG
>CAYWBU010000042.1:0-7730 GCA_964456565.1 uncultured Bacteriovoracaceae bacterium
TCCCTGCTGCAGACCGGCAACATGGATTATGCCTGGGAATATCTCTCGGTCGCGGTGCAGCACGGTCTCAAATACATCGTCCTGCCGGACGAGATCAATCTGGGCAACTACGCCTATGACAGCAACTACGCCACGGCCGTGGTCAAGGTGACCGGCAAGGAGCCCGGAACCTTCATGGATCTCAAAGGGCAATCCGTGACCTACGGCATCACCCTGATCAAGAAGGCCCCCAACCGCGAGGCCGCCATCGCCTTCCTGAAATATATGCTCGATGCTGAAGGCGGGCTCAAGATCCTGTCCGACATGGGGCAGCCGCCCTTTGTGCCGGCCCGGATTCCGGATAAACAGATGTCTGCCAAACTGCCCGCAGAAATCAGACCGCTGACGGAAATCAAGATCTGAAGACCTGGCGGGCCGCCCGACGGCCCGCCTCTCCCGCATAAATTTTATGAAAAAACGCGATCCGTTCTTCTGGGTGACACTTTCCTGCGGCATCATTGTCATGGCCTTCATCCTGCTGCCGCTGATCGAGATGCTGACCGCCCCCAGCATGGAAATGCTGAAAACCACCATCCGCGACCCGGATGTGCGGCGCTCCATCTGGCTGAGCATCTATACCGCCGGGACCGCCGCCCTGATCGCCTTTGTCTTCGGCACCCCCCTGGCTTATGTCCTGGCCCGCAGTAATTTCAGGGGCAAACGCCTGATTGAGAGCATCATCGACCTGCCCATCGTGATCCCGCATCCGGTCGTGGGCATTGCCATCCTGAGCGTGGCCGGCAGGAACCACTGGCTGGGAGAGATCATGGCCGAACTCGGCATCCGGCTGATGGGCAGTGTCAGCGGCATCATCACCGTGCTGGTCTTTGTCGGCATCCCCTTCTATATCAACGCCGCCCGCGCGGGCTTTGAAAATGTGCCGTCCCGCCTAGAAAATGTCTCCCGCAGCCTCGGCGCCTCCATGTTCAGCACCTTTTTCAGGATCACCTTTCCCCTGGCCTGGCGCAGTATGCTGGTGGGCATCATCATGTGCGCGGCCCGGGCCATCAGTGAATTCGGGGCCGTGGTCATTGTTGCCTACCATCCCATGATCGCACCGGTCATGATCTATGAGCGTTTCGAGGCCTACGGGCTGAAATATTCCCAGCCCGTATCGGTCTGGCTGGTAAGCCTCTGCCTGAGCCTCTTCCTGCTGCTCAGAATCCTGACCGTCAGAAAGGAAAAACATGATGCTCGCCATTGAGGGACTGCACACCAGACTGGGCGATTTCGACCTGCAGGACATCAACCTGCAGATCGATAAAAATGATTTTTTCGTCCTGATGGGGCCCACCGGGGCCGGCAAGACCGTTCTGCTGGAGGCCATCGCCGGGCTTGTCCCGGTGCGCAGCGGATCAGTCAGCATCTCGGGCCGCACAATCACCCACGCCCCGCCTGAAAAACGCGGCATCGGGATTGTCTACCAGGACCAGGCCCTGTTTCCGCATCTGAACGTGGAGAAAAACATCCGCTACGGCCTGCACTTCAACCCGGCCGGAGCGGAGGGCACCGCCCGTTTTGCCGCCCTGACAGGTCGCCTCAACCTCACCCACCTGCTCAAACGCGATGTCAGGACCTTGAGCGGCGGCGAGCTGCAGCGGGTGGCCCTGGCCCGGGCCCTGATCATCGACCCGGATGTCCTGCTGCTGGATGAACCGGTCAGCGCCCTGGACCCCCGTTTCCGCGAGGAAGTGCGCCTGCTGCTCAAACAGCTGCACAACGAGACCCGGACAACCTTTCTGATGGTCACGCATGATTTTGCCGAAGCGATTGCCCTGGCCGGCCGGGCCGCCATCATGAACGCCGGCCGCATCGAGCAGACCGGCAGCATTGAAGACATCTTCAAGCGGCCCGCATCCACTTTCGCGGCCGATTTCGTGGGCATGAAAAACATCATAAGGGCCCGCTTTAAGGGCAACCAGGCTATTATCGGGCAGACCGCCATCAACCTGGCGGACCAGCCGCGGCCCGAAAACCGCTTCATCGCCATCCGTCCCGAAAATATTGTCGTCAGCCATGAAGCGCTCTCCTCCAGCATGCGCAATTCCATCAAAGGCCGGATCAGCGCCGTCATCGATCACGGTTTCACCTATGAGGTGCAGATTGCCGCCCCCGGCCTGCTCCTGAAATCCATAATCACCAAAAGCGCCCTGATCGACCTGCGCCTGGCCGAAGGCCTTGAAGTTTACGCGTCCTTTAAGGCCAGTGCCGTGCATCTTCTGTAATTTATGCTGCCCCAAAGTTTTGTTGACATGAACGTTCATTCAGTATAATCTTTCGAAGTAATCTATTCATGTTCCGGTTCTTACCGGTCTTTTGTTTATGAGAAGGAGGTCTACAGATATAAGGGGAGTGCCCACCCTGAACTTGTTGGTTCAGGGTTTTTTGTTGCCTGCCCACATGCCCAGCCCCCGGGCGCGGGCCTCACTCTCATAATTTGTGAACAGCTCGCGATAGCTGAAATAAAAATAGGTATAGGCCCGCGCATATCCGTCACGCACGATCCGGCCATTGACCAGCATATCCCTCAGATAGACATAGGCCAGCGTACGGCCATATTTGTCGATGGCGTCCGGCGGGATCTCTAGCCTGACCCTCTTGTTCAACAGCATGTTCTCAAGATATTCACGGCTCTGATCGCCGTAGGGTTCGGCCTTGCCGTAAGGCGAATCAACCTCGGGGGCATCAATGCCTATCAGCCGGATATGACGGCCGTCTTCAATCCTGATGGTATCGCCGTCATAGACCTTGTCCACCGTATAAACATCGAGCGCCCTGGCCTTATAGCACAGGGCGCCCAGAATTATGCACGCAGAGATGACCAGCAGCCACCTTACGGATTTACGCATTGTTGTCAGTCGGCACATTCGGCCAGCTGGCCCAGACCCTTCAGGATCTCATCGGAAATGAGGTCATGGTTGGGCAGCGGCGTCAGATGATTGCCCTCCAGAATTTTAAGGGTCAGCCGGGTATCGCTGCCCACCAGGGAGGGATAAAATCTCTGCCAGAAGGCCGCCACCTCTTCGTCCGTGGGGTTATCAAGATCGGCAACGCCGGTCTGGTAGGGCGAAATGACCGTATCCTTGCGACCGAAAACCGTAACCACCGCATCGATGGCGCCCAGCGGCAGGTTGGAATCATCGGCCAGGATGGCGCAGTCCATCATATCCTTGATATGCCTGAACATCCGGGCCGGCTTGCAGTGCACCATTCCGGAAGCGAAGCCGCGGAAAGAATCCCCAACCTGACCCTTGGTTATCCCCCAGCTGGCGGCCAGGGCATCCCCCACATAACAGCCCGCCAGGGAGGCCCCGCCGATATGGATCGCCTCGCCGGCAAAATTGGTCAGCAGTCCCAGCATTCCGCAGGTCCAGTCTTCAAAACCGGCCGGGCAGACCTGCCCCATACCGGTTATGGCATTCGGATAGGCACTGGCAAAACGCCTGACCAGCAGCCCGCCGTGGGACCAGCCCACAAAATTCAGCTTGGTGGAAATACCGTCAACCTGATCCCAATCCTCAGCAGCGCCCTTGATCTCAACCGGCAGCTCACAGATGGGAACATAGCCATCCACCGCAATATTCTGCTGAGCCAGCAGGTAGCGCACAACCTCCATCAGGATCACATCCTTGCCGCGGTCCCCGCGCCATTCGCCGGCCGCGCCATACGGGGTATCACAGACCGGGATAACAACCAGGCCCGAACGGCTCTTGAGCGCCAGGTCATTGGTGAACTTATAGGCATCCGACGGCCGCTGCGAATGGCCCTGGATAAAGACAATCGCCGGACCGGCCAGGCTGCCGCGTTCCAGATCAGCGGCCTTCTCGGCCTCGGTTCTGGCATCGACAATATTGTAGAGCACTTTCAGTTTCTCGCCGTTGAATCCAACTTTGAGCGTCTGCGTATCAGGCCGCCCGTCAAGGCTGCGCACGTCAGCAAAGCCGCTTACAGGCAGAAGCATTCCAACCATAAGGCAAACCACAAGAATTCTCATTTTCTTGAACATATCCCACTCCCCTCAACAGAAATATTGATATTTTCTTATACGATAAACAGAGGTCTATGTACAGATTGCAAAACTATAATTCCACATGATGTGACAAATACAACAAGACGGCCTATTCCGGCTTACCTTCCCCGTGGATATCGATAATGGTATGGCCGCCGGGAAATTGTCGGGTCACATCGGCCTTGAGTTTTTCGATCTTGGTGACAATCTCCTTGATCCGGCGGATCTCCTCCATCGCCAGCATGGCCTCTTCACGGATCACGGGTTCCTGTGAACTCTTCTCGATCTCGCGCACATGCCCCATCAGCACGGTCAGGGGCTGGAAGATCTCATGCGCGGCAGTATCGGCCATGCGGCTGACCATTTCGCACGAATTAAGCCGCATGCGGGTCTGGCTCAAACCAATGTAATCAAAGGCCCGTTTGACCGTGTGCCGCAGAATCTCGGTCCCGAAGGGTTTCATGATGTAATCATAGGCTCCCCGCCTGAGGGCCTCGATCACATTGTCGATACTGGCATAGCCGCTGATAACGATCACCACCGTGTCCCGGTAGCGTTTGCCGATAAAATCGATGATGCCGAATCCGTCGATATCGGGCATCTTGAGATCGGTGATGACAACCGGAAATTCTTCTGACAGGGCCCTGATGCCGGCCTCGCCGCCGACTGCCTTGACTACCTGAATTCCGTCCTCGGCCAGGATATCCTCAACCAGACAGCAGTCGCCCTCATCATCATCGACGACCAGTACTCTGCGATCAAATTTTTCATCGGAAAAAAAATTCATATCAATGGTTCAATAACCGGCAACAGACCTGCCGGCAAGGTTCAGTTATCGTTTTTGGTGAGATTCATATTATCGAGGTAGGCATGCACCATGGCTACGACAGGACTGGCCACGGGATCGAAATGTTCCTCATAGTCAACCACAAAACGCTCTCCCGCAAAAAATATAACAACAGGGCGAACAGCCTCCCATTTTTGTTCGCACTCAACTTTATAATCGGCTAAACTCATGACCCCTCCCTGTAATCACCTACAAGGCTTATCGGAGAATCATTTTTTTTCATAAAATTAAATTCATGACATACCGAAGACGGTTGCGAAACGACCGATGCGGCCTTTGAGCTTCTGCTGTGAACTGCGATCTTCGGGTGGACTCATAAGGTTTGAACCGAGATGTTCCAGGCACTGGGCCGGCTTACTGCCGCTGAAAAGGCTCACGATCGGCTGGTGCTGCATCTCGGCCTTGCGGTAGGTTTCCTTGTCAAAGATGATACCGCCCAGATATTCGGGTTTGACCGCAAATATGGGTTCCATGTTGTTGATGCGTTCGTCGGCCGTCTGACAGATCCGGTTGTACAGGAAGACCCCCTGCTTGAGACTGGAAACCTGGTTCATCACCAGCCAGGGTGCAAAGGTGCGTTGCGGTTCATAGTCCTCCACCTTCTGCATCAGTTTTTCCTCGATGCTCTTGAAGCGCTGGAAGGCGGCCTTGATACAGGCATAGCCGGCAATAATATCCTGGGGGGTGGTCACCACCACGATTTCGTCCGAAGCCAGTGCAAAATCCATGACCGTGGAGCCGATTCCGGCACTCAGGTCGAAGATCGTATAATCATAGTCCTTGCTGACCTTGTTGAAGTTGCGGATAAACTTGGAGCGCTGGACATAGTTGATGTTGGCCAGCTTAAATTCGCCGGAACTGCCGCCGATCAGATCAAAGCCCAGGGGCGTCTTCATGATGACATCATCAATGGCCACATCGCCCTGCAGGAAGTCATATAGGGTGTACTCCGGAAACATCGCCAGCTTATTGGAGATGTCGGCATTGCCGAGATCGGCATCAATCAGCAGGACCTTGCGGCCCGTATCGCCGATAATCTTGGCCACATTGGTGGATGTATGGGTCTTGCCGACCCCGCCCTTGTTGGAGATGACGGCAATGGTATGCGTTTCCTTGCTGAGTTCGGCCGCCACTTTCTCTTCAGGCTTGGCGGACCGCGCAGGCCTGTAGCCCTCGGAGGTGTAGTAGGTGTTGATGGCCTTCAGGACATCCTCGCGGTCGGCCAGGGCCGGATAGACCTTCTTGCCCATGTGGAAACTCATGGTCTCAACCGCATCCCGGTCCGCCTCGCCGCCCATGGCCACCAGAACGCCGCCGTTCAGGAACCTGACCGGGATACTGGTATAGTTTCTGGCGAAGACTTCCTTTAGAAGGCTGATGCAGCGGCGGTCCGGAACAGCTCTGGCAATATCGACATAGGGAATTCCCATCTTACGTGCCTGGCTGCGGGCATCAGTTTCGTTGCTCATAAACACCTCTCCTAAACTGTCGGACTAATCAGAGAGAATCTTAACCGTCTTTATCGGATATTTTCTCCCTGATGGCATACAGGAAATTAAGGGCATCGATCGGCTTGAGCTGCTCCAGATCCAACTCCCTGATCGCATCACTGATCTCATTATCAACCGCCCTTTCCTTTTCTTCCGTGAACAGACTCGACTGTACGGCAACATCTGCCTGGGTCCGCGGCACTGATTTTCCTTTCCTGCCGATATTTTCAAGCACAAAGCGTGCATTTTCCACAACATCGCCAGGTATGCCCGCTAATTTTGCAACATGTATGCCATAGCTTTTGCCGATCGCCCCGCGTTTCAGTTCCCGCAGGAAGACAACTTCATGACCATGGTCCTCAATGGCCATATGGTAATTTTTAATCCCCTTATGCCGGCGGGCAAGGTCTGCCAGTTCATGATAGTGGGTGGCAAAGAAGGTCCGGACTTTTTTGGTGTCAAGATATTCGGCCACGGCCCAGGCCAGGCTCATGCCGTCATAGGTGGATGTGCCCCGCCCGATCTCATCCAGGATCACCAGGCTGCGGTCAGTGGCATTATTGAGGATGTCCGCGGTTTCACTCATCTCCACCAGGAAGGTACTCTGTCCGGCGCTCAGGTTGTCGAGCGCCCCGATGCGCGTAAAGATCCGGTCCACCACTCCGATCTCAGCACTGGCGGCCGGAACAAAACTGCCCATCTGGGCCATCACGCTCATCAGGGCCACCTGCCGCATAAAGGTTGACTTACCGGCCATGTTCGGCCCGGTGATCACATGCAGGGTATCCGCCTCACCGTCAAAATGACAACTGTTGGGAACAAATTCCCCTTCCCGGAGAACCTTCTCAACCACCGGATGACGCCCCTGCCGGATACGGATATGTCTCTCGGGGGTCACCGCGGGCCGGCGATAATTGTTGTAACGCGCCAGATAGGCCAGGGCCGCGATGGTATCGGTCACGGTCAGCGCATCAATGGTGGTCTGCATGGCGCAGATCTGCCCCACCAGAAATTCGCGCAGCTCACTGAAGATGCGCTGTTCGATCCGGGCGATGGCATCCTGGGCTCCCAGCAGCTTGGCCTCATATTCCTTGAGTTCGGGCGTGATGTAGCGCTCGGCATTGGCGAGCGGCTGTTTGCGGATATAATTTTCCGGCACCAATGCGGCATTGGCCTTGGTGACCTCAATATAGTAGCCGAAGACCTTGTTATAACCGATCTTCAGCGTCGAGATCCCGCTGCGCTGTTTTTCGGCCGTTTCCAGATCGGCAATCCACTTGCGTGAATCGCGCCGGATCGAACGCAGCTCATCCAGTTCGCTGTCCACGCCTTCGGCGATTACATT
>CAYWBU010000042.1:7740-16425 GCA_964456565.1 uncultured Bacteriovoracaceae bacterium
GCCCAAGAAGTAGATTCGAACTCCCCGTAAGCCAATATATTTTGGGCATCGGAAATGACCGGGACCTGGTTGACGTAGACATTGTTGTTGATAAGGGTCTTGCCCCTGCCGTCCACCAGCTTGGCCGGCGGTTCCGGCACCAGTGTCCCGCGAATGCGGCCCAGAGTCTCCTCCAGCGGATCAAGCTGCAGGGCCAGTTCCAGCAGCAGATCGGCCTGCATCTCAACCGTAACCGCCCGGACGGCGGGAACCTGTTCCAGTCCGTCCGCCAGCGCCACCACATCACGCGGGGTGGCCCGGTTGGCCGCAACCCGGCCGACGATCCGTTCCAGGTCAGGCACCTGACCCAGGGTTTCACGCAGTTTTGTCAGTCCGGAGGTGTCTTTAAGCAGATTTTCAATGGCGTCCAGACGCCGGCCGATCTCCACATGATCCATCAGAGGAAAGGCCAGCCAGTCCGCCAGTCTGCGGGCTCCCATGGCGGTCACGGTACGATTGATGACATGGAAAAGGGTTCCCTCGATGCCACCGGCGATACTCTCAAACAGCTCCAGGTTGCGCTTGGTGTTGGCCCCCAGGATCATATAATTCCCCGGATTATAATAGCGCAACCGGTTGATATGGCTGAGGATGCCTTTCTGGGTATCCCGCACATACCCCAGCACCATGCCGGCCGCCACCAGTCCGGCCGGACGGTCTTTGAGCCCCAGCCCGTCAACCCCGATGGTGGAAAAATGCATGGACAGCAGATGCCCGGCCCGGGCCGCATCCATATTTTCCCCCAGCATGCTCACGAAATAGCCTCCAGGCACCAGGCCCTCCTCCGTGCACAGGATCTCACTGGGATCCACCCGGTTGATCTCGCTTATGAAATCCTGCCTTGAATGCACTTCCGTGACCCTGAAATCACCGGTTGAGATATCGATGAAGGCCAGTCCGTAGGTCTCCCGGCGGGCCGTCTTGCAGACCGCCATCAGGTAGTTGGCCTTTTCCTTGTCCAGATGATTGTCTTCAACGATCAGGCCCGGAGTGATCACCTGGACCACTTCGCGCGGCACCAGGCCTTTGACCTCATCGGCAGCCTTGGACTGTTCGCAGACCGCCACCTTTTTGCCGGCCCGGATCAACCGCGAGATATATCCGGTGGCGCTGTGGTGCGGTATCCCGCACATGGGTACGGCATTTTCCTTGTTCTTGTCCCTGGTGGTCAGGGTGATTCCCAGGATACGGGCGGCAACAACGGCATCATCATGAAACATTTCATAGAAATCGCCCATGCGGTAAAAAAGGATGGCATCCTCGTAATCTTTTTTGATATCCAGATACTGCTGCATCATCGGCGTAATCTTGGCCATTTGCACTCCACCTCATTAAAACGGGATCAGATTCTATTAAGATCTTCATGAATACACAAGGGTTCCCTGATAAATCAACCCCTGTCTGAAAGGCTGAACTGCGGCGCAGGTCTCAGGCCACTACTTCCAGTCCGGGACCTCATATTTTGCAAGGATTGTGGCCAGCCGGCCGCTCTTGCGCAGCTTATCGATTCCGGAGGAGAGAATGGCGGCATATTCGGCCGATTTGGGATTGACCGGTGAAAATGCTATGTACAATTTCGCATAATCGCCATCGGTCCCGGCATATTCAATTTCATCCTGCAAGCCCATCCTGCGGGCCGTCATCCTGAAGACCTTGATGTCACCCACCACCACATCAATTCGATTCTTCATCAGTTTCCGAAGATTTTTCTCTTCGGCGTCGCGGCCGGAAACCGTCTGAACCTTGTCGGTCCCGGCATATTTTTTGATATGCGCTTCCAGATTGCCGTAATCATAGTCCTGCACGACTCCGATCCGGACATCCTCAATATCACTGAGGGACCGGTACCGCCACGAATCACCCCGACGCACGATGAAATCATTGGCATCCGTGCCTACGGGCTCTTCTGTAAATATAAAGGCGGGAACTTCATCCCTGGTGGCACAGATCACCCCGTCCACCTTGCCCTTTTCGGCATCCATGACCGCCCTGGTCCAGGGCATTTCGCGATAGGTCACCCGATGACCGGCCTCTGCAAAAATCAGACTTGTCATTTCAACCACATATCCCGGCAACTCTTTACTGCCGAAACAATTGTAGGGACACCAATCATCGGCGGCCAGGACAATTTCATCGGCATCCGCCGGGCACAAAGGACATAACATAAGCATTAACATAATAAAAAAACAGCTGGTTCGCAGCATCAGCGACCTCCCGTAAACATCATCTAATATATACGGACAACCCCTTTCAATGCAACACGTCATCCCTTGAAAAGTATCCGGGACAACCCTATCTGAATGGTGAAAAGAAAAGAAGGAGGTATTAACTATGGCAAGGTTAGTTTTAGGAAGTTGGGATCCATGGCGGGAATTTGACAGTTTCTTTGCCGGAATGGAGAGATCCCGGGCTGAGACTAATCCACCGCTGAATGTTTTCTACAATGAGGAAAACGTTCTGGTAACGTCCGAGGCGCCAGCAATCTGCACCGAGGATGTGGACATCTCGGTCGCCGGCAACACCCTGACCATCAAGGGCAATTTCGATGCCCCGGAATGCACCCAAGATGCAACCTGGCATCGCCGCGAGAGGGGTGCCGACAATTTCTACAGAACTGTCAGACTGCCCTACAACGTTGACAACAGCAAGGTTGAGGCCACTTATGAAAAGGGCATCCTTTCCATAAAGCTGCCCCGTTCAGCGGCCGACAAACCACGCTCAATCAAGGTCAAAAGTGCCTAAAGGAGGTGTAAATCATGGAAGTCCAGAAAAAGAGCCTTGATCAGACCAAAAAAGAAGCGGCCCTGAGCACCGAACGCACCAGAGACCGCAAGGTTTATGTTCCGCGGGTTGATATCGCGGAGAATGATGCCCAGCTGGAAATGTTTGTAAACATGCCCGGGGCTGATGAGAAGAGTGTCAACATCATGCTTGAAAAAGACATCCTGACAATCGAAGCCGAGGTGGAACCGCCCGAGATGCAGGATTACACCCTGGCATATGCCGAATACGGCATCGGCGACTATTCGCGCAAGTTTACACTCTCCGAGGAGATTGACCGCGAGAAAATCCAGGCCAGGATGAAAAACGGTGTCCTGAGAATCATCCTGCCCAAGGTTGAACCGGCCCAAACCAGGAAGATTACGATCTCGGCCGGTGAATAAAGGAGGAAGTGTCATGACATTAAGAGATCTGACTCCGTGGAAGAAAACGGGAAGTGGTGAGGTTGGCATGCAGAACTCGGCCGATGAAAGCCCGGTCTACTCACTGCATCGGGCAGTAAATCAGCTCTTTGACGATTTTTTCACCAGTTATGATCTCTCGCCCTTCAGCATGTTTGAGGGCATCAAGACCTTTACGCCCAGCATCGACATGCAGGAGGATGAAAAAGAGATCAGGATCATGGCCGAACTGCCGGGCATGGATGAAAATGATATCGAGCTGAGCCTCAACCGGGATGCCCTCACCATCAAAGGCGAGAAAAAAGAAGAGTCCGAAAGCTCCGGAAGCGGCAACTATTATATGGAGCGCTCCTTCGGATCATTCAAACGGGTGGTGCCGCTGCCGGCCAATGTGGATACGGCCAAGGCGGATGCAACCTTCAAGAAGGGGATTCTGACCGTCAGGCTGCCAAAACTGCAGGCTGACGCGGGCACGGCCAGGAAGATCAGTATCAAAACCTGAAAAAGGGGGCGCCTCTGCCCCCTTTTTCATACCCCGGAACCGCTCCGGACGACATAATCGGCCACTGCCAGGCACCATGAGAGTGAACGCCCCCCGCCATGGGTATGCGCCCACCGGATATCCGCAACTATCCGGCTGACATCATCAGGTATAAAATACCGGCGGCTGGCTGCCGACATCATATTGCAGATATCTTTCGCCTCCAATTCTTCCCGGATGATCCGCCCCAGGATCAGTCGGGATTCCATCCCGCGCCGGCCGGTCAGACCTTCAATCACAGCCAGGGACTGCTCCTGGTAGATCAGGATACCGCGCGTGTACCGGCAGATATCATCAGCGCCGAAATCCTCCCGACCGGCCCGGCTGACATATTCGTCCACCATGACTCTGCCATGGGCCGGCGCAGCACAGCAGGCGGCAATATAGGCCAGTTCGGCCGGAGTCTGCGGACTGATCCTGGAGCAGGCATAGCGGACCACCGCTACCTGCTCAGGCTCCAGGGCCCCGGCAGGCGCACAATGTTCCAGGGCCTCAATCAGGACCCGGGGTGAATACACCGCGCTGTCTGCCGGATTCTCCTGCGCGAACAGCCGCAGCACCACCAGACATATCAGCCAGACCACCAGCACCACCCAGGCAATTTGCGACGTTTTCATAAGCACTCCTTCATCTTTTACTGAAGGAATGCTAACATGGCGACGTTCCATATTACGGAACGCCAAAAAAATTACAGGAGCGAATATGCCTGACAAAATAAGCCCTTATGCAAGTTACGGTGAAAAACTAATTAAACTTTTCGCGAAGATGCTCTTTTCCGGCCGGGCCTATTCCCTGATTGAGCTGAGCCAGATGCTGGGATGTTCCAAGCAGACGGTCCTGCGGCTGCTGGACGACATCCGGCGTTCCTACGGGGTCGAGCTGGAGGAATATATGGAGGATCGCCGCAAATATTACCGCATCAAAACCGCCGGCCGCCGGATACCGGCCCTCAGCCTGAACGAGGCCGAGATCGATGTCCTGATGATGTGCCGTTCCTTCGCCGAACACCTGCTGGGCCCCGGACATTTTGCGGAGGCCTCCCAGGCCCTTGAAAAAAGCCGTTCCCTGGCGGGCGGCGGCAAGCAGGACCGGCATTTCACGGCCTACCGTCCCGGAACCATCGACTATTCCAACCATGAATCCATCCTCAAGACCCTGCTGGCCTGTATGGAGAATAATCGCTGCTGCCGGTTGCAGTACCGCCCCGTGGACGCCTTAAGGGCCAGGGACTACACCATCATGCCCCTCAAGATCTTCTCGCACAACGATACGGTCTATTTGAGCGCCCGGCTGCGGGCCTCCGGCGCCGACCGGCTCTTCGCCCTGCAGCGCATCCGTTCGGTCAGCCCGCTGGCAGAAAAATTCAGCTTTCCGGCCGACTATGATTTTGAAAAGACCTTCAACCGCAACTTCGGCATCATCAAGGGCGAGGCCTTTCGGGTCGAGGCCGAATTCAGCGGCTTTGCGGCCCGCTATGTCAGTGAACGCATCTGGAGTCCCGACCAGAAGCTCGTCAACATCGACAGGCAGACCGTCCGGCTGAGCTTCAGCGCCTCGTCCGAACCGGAACTCATATCATGGATCCTGTCTTTCGGCAGCGAGGCCCGGCTGCTGGCGCCGGAAAAAATCCGCCGCAGGCTGGCCGCCGAGACCGAGGCCATGCAGGCCAACTATTCCGGCCTAACCTGATTGGCCGTTGCATAAAATGCAACTTTGTTGCATTTTATGCATCTATATACACAAGGAGGCCGGCAAAATGAGAAAAACGAGCGCATTGCTGCTAATTATGCTACTGGGCGGAAGCGGAACTTCTGCAACAACTGCGGCTGAAATAAAGGCCTTTGCCAGCATTCTTCCCCAGCAATATTTCATCGAGAAAATCGGCTCCACCCATGTGGATGTTGAAATCATGGTGGAGCCCGGCGCCAGCCCGGCCACCTACGAACCCCGGCCAAGACAGATGACGGCCCTACGCTCCACTGATGTCTATTTTGCAATCGGGGTTCCGTTTGAAAAGGTCTGGCTGACAAAAATCGCCGGAACCAATAAAAACATGCGCATTGTACACACCGATGCCGGCATCGAGAAACGCCTGATGGAACCGCATCACCATGACGACAGCGGGCACGCCGCAAGCCCTGATCCGCACATCTGGCTGTCGCCGGCCCTGGTGAAAATCCAGGCTCGTCACATAAGGGACGCCCTGATTGCTCTCGACCCGGCAAACCGCCGGGACTACCAGAGCGGATACGAGAACCTTGTCACTGAAATCAGCAAACTTGACACCCGTATCCGCCAGCTCTTTGCTGCAGATATCACCCGCCGTTTCATGGTCTTGCACCCCTCCTGGGGATATTTTGCCGCAGATTACGGGCTTGAGCAGATCCCGGTGGAAGTTGAGGGCAAGGAGCCCAAACCCGCCCAGCTCGGGGAACTGATCAGTCTGGCCCGCCAACAGGGCATCAAGGTTATTTTTGCCCAGCCGCAGTTTTCCACCCGCAGCGCCGATGTCATCGCCCGGGGAATAGACGGCAAAGTTGTCTTGGCCGACCCCCTGGCCGCCGACTGGGCGGCCAACCTGTGGCAGACGGCTCTCATGTTCAAGGAGTTGCAATGAAAAATCTCATCAAACTTCAAGATGTCTGGTTCGCCTACAATGGTGAACCCGTCCTGGAAGATGTCAGCCTCCAGGTGCGCCAGGGCGATTTCATGGCCATAATCGGACCCAACGGCGGTGGCAAGACCACCCTGATGAAGATAATGCTGGGTCTCCTGAAACCCCAGCGCGGGAAGGTGCAGGTCTTTGACGAACCCCCTGACAGTCATCACCGCAGCATCGGCTATGTGCCGCAGGATGTGGACCGCAACCGCAACTTTCCCATTTCGGTTTTCGATGTTGTCGGAATGGGGCTCCACCACAAACGACATTCCCGCCAGACAATTACCGCCAGAATCGAGCAGGCCCTTGAGCGGGTGGATATGCTGGATTTCAAAAACCGACGTATTGGCGAGCTTTCCGGCGGCCAGACCCAGCGGGTCATGATCGCCCGGGCGCTGGTGACCGGACCGGAGCTGCTGATGCTCGACGAGCCCACTGCCAGCATCGACAGCCTGGGGCAACAGGATTTTTACGAATTTCTGAAAGATCTCAACCGCGAGGTGACCATCATCGTTATCAGCCACGACTATATGGCGCTGTCCAGCCATATCAAATCGGTGACCTGCGTCAACCGCCGGGTCTTCCACCATGAAGGGCCCGAGCTCTCGGCCGAGATGCTGGATAAAACCTACCGCTGCCCGGTGGAGCTGATTGCCCATGGCCTGCCCCACCGCGTGCTGCACCATCACGGAGAATAACCATGCTTGAAGCCCTATCCTTTGAATTTATGCAGAATGCCATCCTGGCCGGCATCCTTGCCAGCATCATCTGCGGCATCATCGGCAGCCTGGTGGTGGTCAACCGCCTGACCTTCCTGGCCGGCGGAATTGCGCATGCCGCTTACGGCGGCATTGGAATCGCCTTTTTTTTCGGGCTTTCCTACACCCTGGGGACCGTGGGTTTTGCCCTGCTGGTCGCACTATTGATGGCCGCCGTCACCTATAAGGCCCGCCATCGCTCCGACACCGTCATCGGCGTCATGTGGGCCGTGGGCATGGCATTGGGGGTGATCCTTATAGATCTGACCCCGGGCTACAATGTGGACCTCATGAGTTTTCTGTTCGGCAGCATCCTGGCCGTACCGCGCAGTGACCTCTGCTGGATGGCCGGACTCTCGGCCGCGATCGTGATCATTACGGCCAGCAGGTATAATGATTTCCTGTCCATGAGTTATGATGCCGAATTTGCCCAGGTCCGCGGGGTCCCGGTCAAGCCGTTATATTTCCTGCTGCTGGCCATGGTGGCCTTAACCGTCGTCATCATAATCCGGGTGGTGGGACTGATTCTGGTAATCGCCATGCTGACCATCCCGCCCTTCATCGCCGAAAAATATTCATCCTCGCTGCGCTCCATGATGATAGGTTCCATCCTGCTTAACCTGGGCTTCACCATCAGCGGGCTGTGGCTGTCCTATACCTTTGACCTCACCTCAGGCGCCACCATCATCCTGGTGGCCGGATCAGGGTTCTTTGTGTCGCTGGCATGGGACAGTTTCAGACTCAGGCTGATTCAGCATACTGCCACGGAGACCGACCGATGAACTTTGCCTCCATCCTGGAAACCGCCGGCCTCAAACCGACCGCTAACCGCATTCTGATCATGCAGACCATCGCCAAGGGCGATTCGCCTATGGCGGCGGCCGAAATTTATGAGCACATCAGCAAAACTGCCCCGATAAACCGGGTCACGGTCTACCGCATCCTGGAACTGCTGGTCAGCAAAAAAGTCCTTGAAAAGATATCCTCGGGTGAACGGGCCTTCCGCTACGGTCTGGCGGGCAAACCTCACCCGCACTTCTACTGCCGCCGCTGCGGCAATCTGGAATGCCTGCCCGCCGGCCGGCTCGGCCTGGATGTCAGCAAGCTCCGGGAGGCCTGTGACGGCCGGGTCGAAAAGATTGAGATCCGGCTGGAAGGCCTTTGCCGCAAGTGCGGCGGCTAGACAGCCGCCGGAACTTAAAAACTGCTCCTCCGGGCCTTGAGCTGGCGGCCGAAGTCTTCGGCCTTTGCAAGGTCGGCTTGGGTGGGATGGCCCTCATAGGTTTTCAGTTTGTGATGATAGGCGCGACAGCTGAAGGTCCCCAGGCACGGACAGTCAAATTTCTGTTTCAGAAAATACATCGAGAGCCAGGAACCAAACTGTCCCCAACCCGGAGCACCGAAGGTGCAGAACAGGGCACAGGCCTTTACGGTCCCCAGCGCACGTGCAAGGCCCTTGATCTTCTTGGTGGCCTTGGCTTCGACACTGGGACTGCCCAGCACCAC
>CAYWBU010000043.1:0-1965 GCA_964456565.1 uncultured Bacteriovoracaceae bacterium
TTACCGATGAGGGCGACTGTTTTGAAATCCTTAGTGATCCGGAGGTGATCGAAGATGTTCGGGCGGCCTTGGAAGAAAATAATATCGCTTATGACGAACTGACCGTCAGCATGATTCCGGATTCAACCGTGAAGCTGACCGGCAAATCGGCGGCTCAGGCCATGCGGCTGCTGGGCCATCTGGACGACCTCGAGGATGTCCAGATGGTGGCCTCCAACGTTGAATTTGATGATGACGAGCTGGCGGAAATGTAGGCTCGATGATTATATGCGGAATCGACCCCGGAACCCGGGCCACGGGTTACGGGGTCATCGAAATCGGCTCCTCCACGGATAAATATATCGCCCACGGCACCATCAAACCCCAAGGGGACGACCTGTCCCTGCGACTAAAGACCATCTACCGCGAACTTGATGAGATATTCAGGCAGTACCGTCCGCAGGAAGTGGCCGTGGAGACGTCGTTTTATTCCAAAAACGCCCAGACCGCCCTTAAGCTCGGGCAGGTCCGGGGGGTGATCTTCCTGGCGGCGGCGTTGAATGATATCCCGGTCTTTGAATATGCGCCCACCGAGATCAAGAAGGCGGCCTGCGGTTACGGCCAGGCCGAGAAACAGCAGGTCAGCGCGATGGTCTGCACCATCCTGAATATTCGCCCCATCAAATCCGCGGATGCCACGGATGCACTGGCAGCCTGCATCTGCCATTCATCATGCCGTAATATAAGGAGGTTTGTACCGTGATTAGCATGCTCAAGGGAGAACTTGTCCAAGTTTCTGGCGGAGACCTGACCGTGATGGTTTCCGGGATCGGTTTTTTGGTGCATGTGCCGGCCGGGATGGGGCTCAGTCTTAAATGCGGCCAGGACATTGAACTCTTCACGGTCCTGATTACCCGGGAAGATGCCCTGGATCTCTACGGTTTCGGCGATCAGCGCCAGCGTGAGATCTTTAATCTGCTGCTGAATGTCAGTGGCGTGGGCCCCAAGACGGCCCTCAATATTGTTTCCAGCATTGAACCCAATATGTTTCTGGATGAAGTTGTCAATGAAAACATCGATTATCTCTGTATGTTGCCAGGAATAGGCAAGAAGAGTGCCCAGCGCATCGTGCTGGAGCTGAAAGAGAAGATCAAAAAGGAATTTGACCGTCAGCCGACCGGAGAGCGGATCTGCACCTCCATTAGTGATGATGCGGTTGCGGCGCTGATAGCTCTGGGGTATTCTGACAAACAGGCCAGGGCGGCGGTCGGCGGCATCGATGCGCCGGATGTGGAAAGCCTGGTCAAGCTTGCGCTCAAGGAGCTCTTATGACGCGGGACAATCTTTCGGCCGAAAAGGCGGATTTTTTGGAAGACCAGTTTGAAATCAGTATCAGACCGCGCTGTCTGGCTGAATATGTGGGACAGCAGGCCCTCAAGGATAACCTGAATGTCTTTATCAAGGCGGCCCGCTCGCGCAGTGACCAGCTGGATCACTGCCTGTTCTACGGGCCTCCCGGGCTGGGCAAGACAACCCTGGCCCACATCATCGCCCATGAGCTGGATGTGAATCTGAAGGTCACCAGCGGGCCGACCATTGACAAGTCCGGTGACCTGGCGGCCATTCTGACCAATCTGGAACCGGGCGATGTGCTCTTCATCGACGAGATTCACCGACTGTCCTCGGCCGTGGAGGAGATCCTCTATCCGGCCATGGAAGATTTTAAGCTGGATATCGTGATCGGCCAGGGACCTTCGGCGCGTTCGATCCGGATTGACCTGAATCCCTTCACCCTGGTGGCAGCCACCACCCGGGCCGGCATGATCACGGCCCCGCTCAGGGACCGTTTCGGGATTATCGGCCATCTGGAATTTTATGATGAAGATGAACTGGCCGCCATTTTGAAACGTTCGGCCGGGATACTGAAGATCGACGCCGATGAGGACGGGATCTATGAGATTGCCCGGCGATCCAGGGGGACCCCCC
>CAYWBU010000043.1:1975-16269 GCA_964456565.1 uncultured Bacteriovoracaceae bacterium
ACTCCGATCGAAAGGCAAAGCAGATCTCGCGTTCTCTTTTCGGTCAATCTTTCACCGGATCGCCAACCGGCTGCTGAAACGGGTGCGTGATTTTGCCGAGGTGGACGGCGACGGCCGGATCGGCAAGGAGATTGCCGATGTGGCCCTGGGACGTCTGGATATCGACAAGAGCGGCCTGGACCGCATGGACCGCCGGATTTTGAAGACCATGATCGAACATTTTGACGGCGGCCCGGTGGGGATCGAATCGTTGGCCGCCTCCATCGGTGAGGATAAGGACACCATCGAGGATGTCTATGAACCCTACCTGATCCAGAATGGTTACATCAAACGCACCCCGCGCGGCCGGCAGGTCAACGCCCGGACTTATCGCATGCTGGGCATCAAGACGGCGGCCCAGGAAAATCTTTTTGAGGACTGATGGCGCAAACCAAGATTATCCTGCTCGATGTGGATGATACCCTCTATGCGGCCGGAACCGGGCCGTTTGCGGAGGTGGTGGGGCGTATCCGCCAATATGTCGAGGAACGTCTGGGGCTTGATGTTGAAGCGGCGGCCCAGCTGCGACATGAATATGTCAGCCGCTATGGATCAACGCTTGGAGGGCTGATGATACATCATGGGGTGGATCCGGACGAATATCTGGATTATGTCCATGACGTTGATGTCGAAGCATTGTTGCCGGCGGATGAGCGTCTGCGCCGGACGCTGGCAAAACTGCCCGGGACGCTGGCGGTTTTTTCGAGCGGTTCGCGCGGCTATGTTAAGCGGGTTTTGAATGCCCTGGGTGTCGCGGATCTGTTTGCAGAGCTGTTGACCATTGAATGTTTTGATTATGTCCCCAAACCCCAGGAAAGGCCCTACCGGGTGGCGCTTGCAACTTTCGGCAGGTCACCGTCCGAAATGGTCGTGGTTGACGACCGGCCGGATAATGTGCGGGCTGCCATTGATCTGGGGATGCAGGGGGTCGTTGTGGGCGGCGGAAACCATAACGGGTTGCTGTGTATCCCTGATATTTATGCGTTGGCGGACGTGATCGGCTGAATAGCCTGGTTTTGAGATTTGGATGAGGAGTTGTATATGAAGGTGCTTGTTACCGGCGCGGCCGGGTTTATCGGATTTCATCTGAGCAAAAGGCTTCTGGATGAGGGATATGAGGTTTTCGGAATTGACAACCTCAATGATTATTATGACCCGCAGCTCAAAAAAGACCGGCTGGCCCTGCTGCAAGACCGGAACGGCTTCTGCTTCCGGCAGATGGATCTGGTGGACCGTGACGGAATCCTGGGGATCTGCCGTGAGGGCTCCTTTGATGTGGTTGTGAACCTGGCGGCCCAGGCCGGTGTGCGTTACAGTATTGAAAACCCCTATGTCTATATTGATTCCAATCTGAGCGGTTTCATCAATATCCTGGAGGGCTGCCGCCAGGCCGGAAAAACTCCGCACTTGGTGTATGCATCTTCATCCTCGGTCTACGGCGCCAATCGCAGGATGCCTTTTTCGGTCCATCACAATGTGGATCATCCGGTTTCGCTGTATGCCGCCACCAAAAAAGCCAATGAGCTCATGGCACACACCTATGCCAACCTCTACGGAATTCCCTGTACCGGACTAAGGTTTTTCACGGTCTACGGCCCCTGGGGCAGACCCGACATGGCCTTGTTCAAGTTTACCCGGGCCATTCTGGAAGGCCATCCCATCGATGTCTATAATTATGGCAAGATGCGCCGTGACTTTACCTATATCGATGATATTGTTGAAGGCCTGGTGCGGGTGATGCGGGTTGTGCCCCGGCCGCAGGAAAACTGGGTGGGCGAGGATCCCGGCACCAGCTTTGCGCCTTATCGTATCTTCAATATCGGCGGCTCAAATCCGGTGGAGCTGCTGGATTTTATCGCGGAGCTGGAAAAGGCCCTGGGCCGCGAGGCCGCCAAGAATATGCTGCCGATCCAGCCCGGGGATGTACCCGAGACCTGTGCCGACGCCACGGACCTGGAAGCGGTGACCGGCTTCCGGCCGCAGGTGTCAATCCATGAAGGTATTCGCAGCTTTGTGGAGTGGTACCGGCAATATTACCGGCTCTAAGGAATTTTTTCCAGCAGCCCTTCGGACGGCAGGTCCATGCTCAGGATATATTCCAGCACCTTGTCGCGGAATTGCGGCAGGGAATCGCTGAACTCAATGCCCACCTCGGTCTTTTCGAGAATATCGTCCCTTCTGATGGAACGGATGATTCCGGCGGTTTCCACCGGACCGGAAGGCAGATTGATCATGATCTGGGGCAGGTGCATGCCCTCAATCAGCGGGGTGTCATCGGTAAGGATCTCAACCCCCATACCCTCGATGCTGACGTCCCAGACAAGCATGTTGACACTCTGGGAACTGATGGGATGGACGATGCTGGCCGTAATGGGGTCCTGGCCGGTCACAAAGTAGCGCAGGACACTGCGGCGGCTGATATACTGCAGCTTGGTGGGCCAGGTGGTCTCGATGATATTCTTGACCACATCCTGAACCTTGGCCCGGAAGAACATGACATTGACGCCCTTGAAGAGATAGAAGGGATAGGTCTTGCCAACTTCAGGTTGGAAGGGCAGCCGGAATTCGGACATGCGTACGATCCTGAGGACCATGTTGTCTTCGGCCGGCCGCAGGTAGAAAAATTCAGCCGGGATGGCCCGTTTTTTGTTCATGATGAGCATGTCGCCGTAACCGCGCGACCATTTTTTTATTTCATCGAAGATCTTATGGATCTCATTCTGGTCGGTAATGGTCTTGACGTGGGTGGTATCATCCTTGTGCAGTTCGGTGTAGGCCTCGATTGGCGTGTCGGCCGGTGAAAATTCAATGCCGGCGCGCGAAGGAAACCCGGGTCCCAGATAGGCAATGGTGCCGTTGATGGACGCCGGAATGACCTCCTCCTGCTTCTCTAGGTTGTCGATTATGATCTCCGTGCCTTCCTGCAGGATGGAGAATCCCTCGGTTATAAGAACACCCATACCTCCAATGGAGATGTCCAGAATGGGCAGTTTGATTGCCTGATCGCCGACACGGGCGTTGGCATACAGGTCCTGCCAATTTAAAGTGGCTTTTCTTTTGGTCTCTCGTTTTTCCATCTTTTGACTATCATCGGAAAGAGGCTGATTAAAACTTTAGCCTTTTTAGGGATAAATTTCATATTATTATGATGTAATTTATAAACGGGTTTTCATCGGCAATCAGGCTGCAACGACAGATCTCAGGTGCAGCCTGTCAGGCAACGAAACGGTAGCCTTTGCCGCGGATGCTGACGATGTGTCGGGGCGAGGAGGGATCTTCTTCGATGTATCGCCTGATCCTTGAGATGAAGGTGTCGACGGTGCGGGTTTCCATCTCGGGGTCAAGGCCCCAGACATTTTTGAGCAGTTCGCCGCGGGTTACAATCCGGTCGCTGTGCTGGGTCAGATACTGGATCAGGTTGGCCTCGTGCGGAGTTATGCGGATGGGTTCGGTGTTGTTGCCGGTTATTTCCAAAGTGGTGAAGCTGATCTTAAGTTTGCCGATCTGCAGGCTCTCGTCAGCCTTGTACCATTCGTAACGGTCGAGCATCCGTCTGACCCTCAGCAGGAATTCCTCAAGGTGAAAGGGCTTGGCCAGATAGTCGTCGGCCCCGCCCTTGAGTCCGGCGACCCGGTCTTCGATTGCCGAACGGGCCGTCAGCATCAGAACCGGCAGTTTGGGGTCCTGCTGGCGGATGCGTTCAAGGGCCTGGAAGCCGTCGATGCCCGGTAGCATGACATCCAGGATCACCAAGTCGATGCCGGTCTCGTCAAGGACTGCCAGCCCTTCTTCGGCTGAAATCTTATGGATTACGTTGAAACCTTCGGCCTCAAGATTGATCCTGAGTCCGAGGGCCAGGGCCTTGTCATCTTCAATTACAAGAATTCGCCATTTTATATTCATGATTTGGGTACGGGCAGCCGGATAATGAAAGTTGTTCCTTGATCCTGGTCGGTATCGCCGACTGCTATCTTTCCTCCATGGGCATTGATTATATTTTTGACCACATACAGTCCCATTCCGGTGCCGCTGCTGATTAAAGCCACGCCTTCGGGCAGCCGTTTGAACATCTTGAAGATCTCGCTGCGTTTTTCCTTGGGGATGCCGATGCCGGAATCGGAAAACCTGATAAAGATCCACTTTTTTTCATGCCAGGCGCTCATTCTGATCTGGGGCTGTCCGGTTGAATAGAAGACGGCATTTTCAACCAGGTTGGAAACCACCATATCAAAGGCGTTCTGGTCAATGGCAATGAAAATATCATCCGGAATATCGGTGGTGAAGCTGACGCCCTTGATCAGGGCAGCGTGTCTTTCTTTGAATCCGTCGATAAATCTGCTGAACTGGGTTTTTCTCAGGTTATAGGGATTCTGCTTGTAGCTGGCCCGGGCATTTTCCAGAAAATCTTCAACCAGATTTTTGAGCCGCTGCTTTGCCAGCAGCATGCCGTCGATCAGTTCAATTTTTGTGGTTTCCGGCAGTTCATGTTTTCTGATGGTTTCCAGGTAGAGCTGGGTAGTGGCCAGGGGGGTCTTGAATTCATGGGTGATGGAGGAAAGGATGTGCATCTGGGTCCGCATCAGGGTCAGCTGTTTCTGGAAGAGGATGAAAAGGCTTAAGATCCCGAAGAGGATCAGCAAAAAGAGCACCGCCACCTCGATGATCACCACGATGTCCCAGGCGCCCAGGACGGTGTTCTGGTCTAGGTTTCTGACATACCAGACAATCCAGACCGTCACCAGGGCGACCCAGGCGACCTGGAGGACTACATAGATTGTAATGGACGGCCATCTTCTGGGATGTTCCATGGCGCGGATATTAACATCCTGCCGGGGATAAGGCCAAGATATTTAAACCGGGTTTTGATTAGTTTTACAAATGCACAGGGGGTGTGTCTTTATAAAAGCGGAGGGGCAGTGTCTGCCCCTCCTTGTTGGGATTTATATCATAGGCCGCTGGATGTAATCCATCCGTCGGCGCCGGTGCGGTTGATGCCGTCAACCATGATCTCACCATCCTCGCCGGCATCGGAAGGATCTGCGCTGCCGGTGGTGCCGCCGCTGACCGTGATGTTGTCGGTGGTCAGGAGCGATGGCCCGTCATGGGAGGTGATGGTGATGTCACCACCGTCGCCGGATTCGTCATTGTAAGAGTCTCCGCCTCGGAGATCCAGGGTGCCGCTGTTGCTGACTTTCTGTCCGGCCAGGAGTTTCAATTCGTCGCTGTCACCGCCGTCAGCTGCGTCGGCCAGGCCTTCGCCGCCTCTGGCAAGGATGTTGCCGGAGTTCATCACGTCGCCGGAAGAGGCCAGGATGACCCACAGGTCGGCTCCGTCACCGGCCCAGAGGGCTTCGGACAGGGCATCGCCCCCTTCGGCAGTGATGTCACCGCTGTTGGTGACGCTCATGTAACCGAACATCAGGACGCCGCCGCTGTCGCCGCCGGAAGGTCCGTCGCCACCAGAGACATCGATGTCGCCGGAGTTGTTAACCAGGGTGTTGGCGCCGATGCAGCAGCAGCCGTTCATGCAGTAGCGCGAAGCCGTCGGCATGCTGAACTCGGGCATGTCGAGACTCTGGTTATAAATTCCGTTTCTGGTTTTACGGCAGATATTGATGTAATCGAAGAACCCGTGCCAGAACATCCGGCAACTGGTGTCCATAAGTACATAGCCACCATAACCGCCCATTATGTAAGAGCAATCGAGGTCGGTTGCATCGCCGCCGTCGGCAAGGACGTCAACCTCGTTGGTGATGCCGCCGATGGGCCAGCAGAGCTCACAGCAATCATAGGCTGAATCTGTATTGACGACCATGGCGCCGCCGCCACCACCACCACCTGTGCCTTCCGGACAGCAGTCGCAGGCCCAGGAGTAGCCTTCTCCACCGGAGATGTCGATTGTGGAGTAGCCCACAAACTTGACCGGGTCGACCGGATGTTCATCCAGATTGCACTGGGAACCGGCAATGGCATAGATGGTTCCGCCGTAGCCGCCCATGCCGGGGAAGGGTGTCGGTTCGGGGCAGGGACCGTCACAAGGCATGCATACATCGCACTCAAGGGCTTCACCGCCCTCGACAGAGAGATTGTTGGTGACTTCGATGCCGGGGGGATTGACCGACATGAAGAGATAGGACCCCTCTGCGCGGAAGGTGATTACACCGCCCCAGCCGCCGAAGCAGCCGTCACCGCCTTTGGCCATCAGTTCGCCGCTGGTGCGTACGTCGCCGCCGAAGGCACTCAGGGCTATGCCGCCGCCACTGCCGCCGGGTGTCGGGCTGCCGCAGTTGGCCAATTCTTCACAGCCGTCGCCGCCGTTGGTGGAGAGGTCGCCGGAATTGATCAGGGATGCAACCCCGACGTTGCAGCAGTCATAGAATCCGGGGATCCCGGCAGTCAGACAGATGTTGCCGCCATAACCCATGCCGGTGCCGCCGTTGGCCGTCAGTTCACCGGAGTTATAGAGGCTGCCGAGGGACATGAAAGTAATGGAGCCGCCGTATCCGCCATAACAGGAGGTGCCGCCGTTAGCCATGTGGTTTCCGGTGTTAAACAGCATGTTGGAACTCAGTACGCATATGGACCCACCCTGTCCGGCATCATACAGACACAGTTCCGGGCAGGTGACGACACTGCCGCCCGAGACATCGATGGTTCCGGTAATGACCGTGGTGGCGGTGCTTTCCATGGTGGGCGCGCTGAAGAGCCGCACGCCGCAAGGACATTCATCCATCAGGACTGGCTGCGGCTGCCCGTAGTTGCAGATGCAGCAGGTCTCGCATCCGGCGCCATTGCCGGCATGGTCACAGCGGCCGTCGCCGCCGGCGGCATTGATCATGCCGTACATCAGCAGGCCGTCGAAGTCTCTGATCCAGACCCGTCCGGCATATCCGCCATGGACACCGGCATCTTCGGCGTCATAACCGGAGGTGTCGATCATGCCAGTTTCGCCCACGACCATATGCTGTTTCCAGTCGTAATCAAGATCAAAACGCAGATCAAGGCCTGAGGTCACCCAGGGGCACATGGCGAAGTTGCAACTATAGTAGTAGTCGTAACCATTGCCCAGATCATCATATTCGCATTGTGACTTGGAAACGTGAATCGGCATGGTTTTGAGGAGTCCGTTGATGATGACGTCGCGCTCAAAATATAATTCAGCCATATTATATTTATTTTTACCGTTTTTGACCTCATTGAGCGGGGTTCCATCGTTTAACTGAATAGACCTATTGTCCATGAACTGGGTATTGCAGTACCCGATCCATTTGTTGGGGGGCAGCACCAGGACGCCCTGGGGCTCAATCCTCAAGCCGGTGACAACTTCATCATCTTCGCCGAGGATGTCGTCGCCGTCGGAGATGTAGAGCCGCTGATCTTTAGCCGCGGCAAAGTGGTCTTCGGTCAGCATGTAGACCATGGGCAGGCCGCCGCTGTCCCATGCCCCGCTGTCGGGATTCAGCACCACCTGCAGTACCCATCCGCTCTGAACCACCAGGGGTTTGTCGCCCAGATCCTCGTAGATGGCGGTTCCCGGCAGGTCGAAGGCGGTATCGACTGTCCCGGTTCTCAGCAGGGAGACATCCGCATAGGCGTCGACCACAAAGGCCGGCCAGTTGGCCCATCCGCCCATGCCATATTCACTGTCGCCGCCCTTGGCCGAAATGACATAGTTGGGTTCGATGACCGGTTCATCCCCGTTGGTATCATCTCCATTGGTGTCGTCACCGTCATCATCCTGTTTACCGTCTGTGCCGTCGATGTCCGCAGCCTCTCCGCCGGCCTGCGTTATCCCGTAAGGAAAAAATGTTTCATCGGAATCGCTACAGCCGCACATGGGGAGCAGCAGCACGAACAACGGCAATATCCATAAATATCTGTACTTCATAAAACCTCCTTTTCCCGATTTAAATTTGAATGCAGAACTCGTGTTGTGTTTTTGTTGAAAATCCACAACCCATCATTAGAATGATTAGATTTTAAAAGATGTTAATTTTTCCGTGGTTTACCTGGGTGAGTTAACTGTAGCCGGATCCCGTAAAGCTTATTATGGCAGCTCTGGGCTGCATTAAATACCGAAAGGATAAGGCCGCCCGGCTGATTGTCAAGGTGTAGTATAAAAAATAAAATATATAAAAAACAGGATATTGACCTTTTTCTGCGGGTGGGGATTCCTATATGACGAAATTGAATAATCCGGAGATGAGGGCGGCAATGATCAGGGTCGCCGGAAGGGTTATAAGCCAGGCGGCCATGATCTCTCCGGCGATTCCCCAGCGCACAATGTTGAATCTCTGGGCGGCGCCGGCACCCATGATACTTGAAGATGAGATCTGAGTGGTGCTGACGGGAAAGCCGAGAGCCGAACAGGTGTATACCACCAGGGCGCTGGAAAGCTGGGCGCCGAAACCGTGAGATGTCCTGATCTTGTACAGCTTCAGGCCGATGGTGCGGATGATCCGTCCGCCGCCGGAGAACATGCCCAGCGAAATGGCCAGTGAACAGCTCAGGATTGCCCAGCCGGGAACCTGGAAGGCCCCGTCCGCTGCCGGGGTATAGAAGGGGGCAATGGCGGCGGGGTCAAGGGGGTGCAGCAGGATCAGGCTCAGGGTGATGATGCCCATGGCCTTCTGGGCATCATTGGTGCCGTGGGCCAGGGCCAGCAGGGCGCTGGCGGCGATCTGCAGCCGGCTGAGGAACCATCGGGCCCGGCGGGGCCGCATGTCGCGGAAGATCTTGAAATTTATCCTGGTAATAATAAATGATGCCGCAAAACCGATCAGCGGCGAGGCAATTATGACGGCGATGATGATCAGCAGTTTAAACCAGTGGACCGCATCCGGCCCGGTCTGAAAGAGGGCTGCCCCGACAAGGCCGCCGATCAGGGCATGTGACGAGGATGATGGAATACCGTAATACCAGGTGATCAGATTCCAGATTATGGCCGCCATTGTGGCGGCCAGGACGGTCCGGATTGAGATTATTTCGCTCCTGATTATGGCATTGCCGATGGTCTCGGCCACCGCGGTTCCCAGAAAGAAGGACCCGATAAAAACCAGGATGGCGGTCATCATGAGGGCGCGGCGCACCGACATGGATCTGGATGATATTACGGTGGCCACGATATTGGCGGCATCGTGGAAGCCATTGGAAAAATTGAAGAAAAGTGCAAGTGTGATCGCGATAATGGCTATTGTGGTGACAGTCATAACAGGACTCCTTATATCAAAGTTTTTGGAAAGACAAGGGGATCGCGTTTTATTTCCTGTAAAAACGTGTTATTGAAAACATATCTAATTTTCTGGGGGTAGCTATGCAGAATGATGACCGCAGACTCATGGGTGAAGTGCTGGTGGAATTGGGGCTGCTTGATGAACATCGGTTACGGCATGCACTGGAAGTTGCACGGCGAACCAACCTCAAACTGGGAGAGGCCCTGATCAATCTGGCCTATCTGCGCGAGGATCAGGTGCTGGGAATCTTGAGAAATCTGATCAATGTGCCGGTGATGGAAATGGATGGGACGGTTATCAGCAAAAAGGCCCAGACCCTTCTCAATCCGGACAGAATGAGAGAACTGATGGTTATCCCTATTGAAGTTGACAACAAGCATGCCCAGGTGGCCTTTGCCGACCCGCTCAACTATGACACGGTGGAAAAGGTCAAGCTGCTGGCCAATCGGGATGTGGTGCCGGTGCTGGCATCCCTGGCGCAGATAAGGGATGTGCTGGATATGCTGGATGAGAGGGGATACGGTGTCCGCGACCTGTCCTTGACCGATGTGCAGCGCAGCATCTCAAATATAACGATACAGGACATGAATCCTGGCAATGTCCTGAAGATTCTGGATGATCCGGAATGTACGGATCTGCATATAACCGTGGGCGCGGCCCCGGCAGTCAGGCGCAACGGGGTATTTGAACGGCTGAATATGCCCATGGTCACGGCCGAACTCATGGATAGTCTGGTGGCGGAAATGATTCCCGAGGAGTATCAGGAGATTCTGAGGGAGGAAAAAGAGGTTGAATATACCTATCTGCGGCCCGGTTCCGGGCGCTACAGGAGCAACTTCTATTATCACAGCGGGGAGATCCTGACTCTGGCCGCCAAAAAACTTAAAGAGGACATCCCTTCCTTCTCGGATCTGGGACTGCCCGAGGTTTTGGCCGGCCTGCTTGGTAAAAAGGGCATCCTGATTGTGAGCTCGGACGGCAGCCATGGCGACAGTACCACCATTGCTTCCCTGGTGGACCATATCAATACCACCCAGAACAAGAATATAATCATATTTGAGGATTCGGTGGAATATATCCATTACCATAAGCTGTCCAATGTGAATCAGCGCCAGATCGGCCGGGACACTTCCAGGGATGTGGATCGCATCTTTGAGAGCGTCTTTGATCATGACCCGGATGTTCTGGTCTTCCCGGACATCAAGGGGCGGGCCATGCTGGATGCCATTGTGCATGCGGCCCAGAAGGGCATCCTGGTTATAGTGGGAACCAAGGCCATGGACACCTTCAGCTCCATTGACCAGTTCATGGCCATCCTCGGAGATGATTATGTGCGGGCCCAGTTCTCTCGCTCGCTGCTGGCGGCCTTTGCGCAGCGCAAACTTCCCGGCAGGAAAAAAGGCACCTGTCTTATCTGGGAACTGCTCAAGGGCTCTCCCAGGATCCAGAAATATATAAAGGATAATAAGGTTCACTACATCAAGGGACAGGCCGGAACATCGCTGCAGGGCGAATATTATCCCATGGAGGAGAGTGCCGCGGCCTGCGTGAAGACCGGACGGCTTGATCAGCAGATTCTGGCCGAGGATATCTTTATCAGCAACGACATGCTGAATGTCTATCTGGGCAAGGGCTGATTTTCATGGATGGAGCATGCTTTATGGACATAATTTATGAAAATCAAATCGGTTTGGCGGTATCTTATTGAAAATACAGAAATGCCGGCCTTCTGCGCCTTCTGGCAGACAAGTTTTCACTTGCATATGCAGGAGTGATAAGGTAATTGATGAGTCGGAATTCAGTTTTATGTCTGAATTCATAAATAAAGTCAGAGGGGTGTTCTAATGGGAAGATTTAGAGTCTTTATGCTTGTTGCATTTATGCTGTTTGCTGTTGCTGACATCGCTATGGCATCTGAAGTGGCCGGAGGCTTTGTAGAGTGGGGCAAGGTTGTATTCTTCTCCGTTTCGATCTTTGCGGCTGCCTTCAGTATCGGTCTTGGTTCTCTCGGACCTGGCCTGGCCATGGGTAAGGCGGTTGCCGGAGCTTCAGAAGCAGTCGGACGCAATCCCGAAGCACAGGGAAAGCTGATGGTTACCTTGCTGGTCGGTCTGGCCATGATGGAATCCATCGCCATCTATGCCCTGGTTGTTTCGCTCATTATCCTTTATGCCAATCCGTTTAAAGGACTTTTTGGCGCTTAAGAGACTGGGGGTTTTCACCCCCGTCTTTTTTAGTTATAATTGTAATATAATTTACTGATTTAATTTTTGCCGGGTTCCGGTGTTTCTTCAATCAAGGAGAAGATTTATGGAGGATCAGAAGTCCACATACAGCTTTTCAACCATTGCCGTGAGTTTCTTTGTGCTGATAGTTTTTCCGCTTGCCGTAACCGGCGCCGTTATCGTCCAGGGCGTTATCAAAGTTGGTCAGGATGCAACCCAGGCCAATCTGCGGGTGCTGGACGAAGACCAGAAACAGGCGATTGTGGGACGGACAAAAAATGTGGCCGAGGCCGTGGCCCAGTTTTTCGTGGAGCGCGAAAAAGATATCCGCATCGCATCGATCCTTCCCAAGGATGAAGAGGCCTATGGCACCTTCCTGAGTTCAAACACCAGGGGAGTTGTGAAGTCCTCGCAGATCGGGGTGGTCAAGGTTCCGGTGCCCATCTACCGGCAGATCGCCTTTATCGACCGCAATGGCCGGGAAATTTTGAAGGTCAATGCCGATGGCGCAGTGGCGGGCAAGGATGCGCTGAGAGATGTGTCCGATCCGCAAAACGGTGAATACGGTTATGAGGATTATTTTATCAAGGCCCGCAGCCTGCAGCCCGGCGAGGTGTATCTGGGGCCGGTTGTCGGCCTGCATGTAAACCGGTCCGGCTTTGAGCAGGGCGAGCGCTTTGACGGAATCATGCGCATGGCCACGCCGGTTTTCGACCTGAGCGGTTTTGCCGGAGTGGTGGCCCTTAATCTTAATTTTGTACACGTGATGGAGTTCACCGACCATATCATCCCCACTGAAGAGGGCATGGTTTTTTCCGAAGTTGGGATCCAGGATACCAACTATTCCTTTATGGTGGACCGGGACGGGTTTGTGATCTCACATCCGCTGGACTACTTTATTAGCGGTTTCGGCAAGGATATGCAGCCCATACCGGTAATCGACGAGCAGAATTATGAAGCTATGATGGCCTCGGGCGGAGCTGCCATGAATATGGAGAGCATGGGTTTTGACGATGAAAACCTGCCGGCAATTCATGGCATGGCGGGTACGGGCAAATCCGGCTCGATGACCTATCAGCGCGGCGACACGCGGCTGTTTGTGGCCTATGCCCCGATTCCGTACTATGGATCAGAGTATAAACGCCCGCAGGGCTTCGGCTGGATCGGGATGGTGGTTGATATCGACCGTTACCACAATCTCAGTCGTGAAAAAGTGGAGGAGATCAAGGAGAATATCGCCCGCTGGCAGAAATCCAGCATCATGGTGATCATCATATCCCTGATCCTGCTGTTCATGATCGCCCTGATCCTGTCGCGCGGACTTTACCGCCAGATGATCAAGCCGGCCCCGAAGACCAATCCTGAAAATTTTGTCGAGAACGATTAATTTCCAATAAACATCCAGGGGCGCCGCACATCTGCGGTGCCCCTGAAAACCTCACAGTTGACCTTATGATCCCCGGTATAGTACAAATTTTTCAATGGATTTTAAAAAGACGGTAAAAGTCTCCAGGTTTCTGGATCCCTTTGACGGGTTTGCCCCCACCGAGCGACTTTCGGAGGTGCGCAGCGATCCGCTGACCGGTCATACCTGTCGTATCCTGGATTTCCCTGTCAAGGAACTGGTCAGGTCCAATCTGGAAGAACTGGTGGAAAAGTCCCGGTCCGGCTGTCCCTTCTGCCCGGATATGATTGAGATCATCACGCCCAAGTTTCATCCCGACCTGCTGCGTAAGGAACGTTATCAGAGGGGCGAGGCCCTTTGTTTTCCGAATGTCTTTCCTTATGATGAAAACGGGGCGGTCACGGTCATGTGCCGGGAACACTATGTGGCCTTGGGCGATTTCTCGGCGGAGATGCTTAAAAATGCCATCGGATGCTGCATCGAATATCTCGGGGATCTCTTTTGCGCCCAGCCTGATACGGTGTACCAGTCGGTCAACTGGAACTACATGCCGCTGGCCGGAGGGTCCATTGTCCATCCGCATCTGCAGGTGACGGCCTCAAGTTCCGCCACCAACTATTATTGTGATACCCTGCGCTCCCTTAAGTTCTATGCGGAACATACCGGCTCGGATTTCTGGCGTGATCTGGTGGACGCCGAACGGCTTGAAGGTGAACGTTTTGTGGCTGCCGGCCGGCATATCGAATGGCTGGTGGCCTTTGCGCCCATGGGGGTCTTTGATGCCCTGGGGGTTTTGCCCGGAATCCGAGATCCGGAAGATCTTAAAAATGAGCTCATGGATGAGCTTGTTAACGGAGTTTTAAATATAATCAGGTATGTTGATGCATTAAATATGTACAGTTTCAATATGTCGCTGTATTTTATGCGCGGTGAGGACTGTTTTGTGCCGCATGTCAGGATCTGTCCCAGGGTGAGTATTCCGCCCCTGGGCGCCAGTCAGGTCAACTATATGAGGATGCTGCACAATGAGAGCATGACCACCATCAGTCCCGAAGAGGTCTGCCGGGGACTTAAGCTCGGCTGGAAATAATTAATCTGGAGGAGATTATGAGGAGAATTTTTCTGGCGGTGTTGCTGCTGTTGTGTCCGGCTTTGCTCTGCGGGGCGGATTTTGCGCCGGAGATCGTCTGGTATGGCGGCGGGGTGCAGATCACGGATGAGAGCAAACCGGCCTATGATGCCGATCTGTTCGTGTCCCTGGGCGATTATGAAAATTTTTCATTCTTTGCCCAGCCGCAGCTGAGCGCTCGCGGCCGTGACTGGGGCACCAGAATCGGCGTGGGCGCCAGGACAGCGGCCATTTCCGACCAGCTCTTGGCCGGGGCCAACCTG
>CAYWBU010000044.1:0-4794 GCA_964456565.1 uncultured Bacteriovoracaceae bacterium
TAAGGTTATACTGCTGACAGATCAGCATGGTGCGGCATTTGAAAATCATCAGCGGCAACAGGGTCCTGATCAAACGTTTGTCGCTCTCGCTGAAATGGTCCTCGCCAATGGCACGGTAGATCCCAAACCCCATCCACATCTTGCCTTCTTTCACCAGCGGTGCAACCAGACAGTGTTCGGTATCCGAATGTTTGCGGATATACTCCAGCACAAAGGCATCCTCGTCTATCATGGGATCAAAGGCCTCCCGCGAAGTGAAGATATCCCCGGGAATCCCTCCAATGGTAAGCCGACTCAGCTTGTCGTAATCTGCGATATTAAGGTAATGATCATTCCAGTCAAACGGCAGATTATCATTGGTCATCACACTGACCCGGGTCTCAAATGCGTTAAAGAAAAAAAAGCCGATCCAGTCAAAATGGATATATTTATTCACGGTCTCGAAGAGAACATTGACCAGTTGACGAAAATCATCCGTGTAACTTATCGAAGAGCTTACATCAATTATGGCCTGTGCATCTGTATCTATTATCTGACTTGAGATCATAGCATTGTCCAGTCCCGGCAAGGTCCGAAAATCGAATTATACACCAAAACAATTCACGCACAAACATATTTAATTAAATATCTTCAGTGACTTCAACTTGCTGTCCATCCAGCCTGTCAAAAATGTCAGGTTTGAATCCTGCTCAGCATAACCGAACGCCTCCGTATCAGCCAGGCAGTAGGAATCAAAGACCCTCAAATCGTTATAAATTACAAGCCCCCTGATTTTCTCAACATAAAGCTCGCCCTGCTCCGAATAGGCCTCCAGCCCCTGGGCCAGTATCAGCGGATCATAGGGCAGATCCAGTCCCTTCCGGATCTGCCGCAGCCCATCATAGGCTTGATGCGTATTTATGGTCCACAGATAGAAATCCATACACTCCTGCAGGCTGGCAAACCGCGAAACCCTGAAAATCCGTCCGTCATTCTGTCTTTGCGGTCTGATGCCGGGACCGGAAGGAGTTCTGAGTCCGAATAGGTTGTTCCCCTCCCTGGAAAACCGTGAAGTGCCCCAGCCCGACTCAACGGCGGCCTGGGCCAGCATCAAAGATGGCGGCAGGACATCAACCCTGGCAAGCAGTTCTTCGACAATCAGCCCCAGATCATCCACCTCTATCCGATAATCAAGGGCCAGTTCCCGCAGATAAACCTCCTCTTCGTCTGAAATACGGCCGCCGTACTTCAAGGCAACAACCCGATTCCGCAAGTTTCTCACATCATCATTGGCCTTCAATACCAGCGGCAGCAGAGTCTGCACAAACAGCCTCTTCTTCGCTTTGACATCCCGCATATCGGAAAGTTCTTCCGGAATCGCAAAACAGTCCTGATACTCAATCAATTGCAGGCACTCCGACTGCTCCGCCGGGGGGACAGGGACATCCTGTTCCAGCGCGACAAACCACAGCAACGCCACCAAAATCACACCAGCCAATATAACTTTCTTCATAAAACTCCTGTACCGATCCAAGACCTATACTGAACAGGTCGGCCGGATCGTCCCAATCTTTAAAATGTCGGTTGTCCTTTATTTTATTATAATTAATATTATTCTCAGCAAAGGAGGCAAAAGCAATGAAGATAGGAATTCTGACTGGCGGCGGCGATGTTCCGGGCCTCAACCCCTGCATCAAAGCCCTTGTCTGGCGCGCCATAGATGAAGGCCATGAGGTTCTCGGCATCCGCAAAGGCTGGTTCGGGCTGCTGAACTACAACCTTGATCTCGGCTTCCAGGAAAACGCCATCAACGTCACACCGCTTGATAAAAATTCTGTCAGAACCGTCGACCGCACCGGCGGCACCTTCCTGCATACCTCAAGAACCAATCCTTCAAGCGTAAAGCCCAAGGACATCCCGGATTTTCTCAAACAAAAATGGATGCCTACCGAAGATAGCGAGACCATCGATATGACCGAACACATTCTCAGGGTGGTCGAACATCTGGGCATTGATGTCATGGTTCCGATTGGCGGTGACGACACCCAGAGTTTCGGTGAAAGACTGCACCGCGAAGGTATTCCCTGTGTCGCCATCCCCAAGACCATGGATAACGATGTCTACGGCACCGACTACTGTATCGGCTTTTCCACGGCGGTTTCCCTGAGCGTGCATTTCATGAACACCCTCAGGACCACGGCCGGTTCCCATGAACGCATCGCGGTCATTGAACTCTTCGGACGCAATTCCGGGGAGACCTCGCTGATGGTGGCCTACCTGGCCGCGGCTGAGCGGGCCCTGATATCAGAAGTCCCGTTTGAGGCCGAAAAACTGGCCGAGCTGATCATGCGCGACAAGCAAAACAACCCCAGCAACTATGCCATGCTGACGGTCTCGGAAGGTGCCCGCATGACCGGCGGCGAATGCATCGAAACCGGCGAGGCCGATGCCTATGGCCACCGCAAACTGGGAGGGATCGGACAACTCACCGGCCAGATGCTCAAAAAACTCACCGGCCAGGAGATCCTCTATCAGCAGATCGGGTATCTGATGCGTAGCGGGGCACCGGATTCCGTCGACCTCATGGTGGGTTTCAACTTTGCCAATCTGGCGGTGGAACTGATCAATAAGCAGGTCTTCGGCCGCATGCTGGCCATCAAGAAAGGCGTCTACACCCACATCCCGTTCAGCATGACCACCGGCGGGGTAAAGCGGGTCAATGTTGACGAGTTCTACGACATTGACCAGTACCGCCCCAACATAAAAAGCCTGGAAGGCAAACCCCTGTTCCTCTACTGACCCCTTGTATGGGAGGGCTCAGCCCTCCCATACAAGAATCATTAACCCTGACCCTGCCGGCACTAAAACCTTGCATTCCACCCCCGCAATAAAGTAGTATTAAGGTTTCTTAGAATCTATTTTATGGACTTGTCATGACCGGAGATAAAGATAAGAATCAATACATACTGCTGGCCGACCTCACCACCATGGGCATTGCAATGGCAATCTCCATTATCCTGGGACTGAGTGCCGGCATCTTCATTGACAACCGCTTCGGCACCGAACCGCTCTACACCCTGCTGCTGCTTTTCTGCGGCATCATTGCCGGTTTCAGGATAATGTACAAGGTTGCCCGCCGCTACCTAAACGAGGAAAATAAACATGATCAGAACGGATAAAGACCCTATCCAGCGGCAGATCGAGATCACGGCCTTCACCATCTGGGTCATTATGTGCGGCCTGGCGCTGCTGGGAAGTCTGCGGTTTTTCAGCGGAGTTCTGGCAGGAGGAATCCTTTGCATAATCAACTACATGCTGATGTGTCGTCATACCAGACTGGCACTCAGCCTCTCCGGCCGCAAGATCGGTTTTCTGGCCACCTCACGCTACCTGCTGCGGCTGACTTTTCTCGGTCTGGCGATCTTTCTGCTGATAACACAACTGCATGTGCATGTTATCGGCCTGCTTCTGGGACTGTCTGTTGCCATGCTCGGCATAATAAGCTATGCATGTTATTCATATATATTTATGGGAGGAAATTTTTGAAATGGATCATGGAATACTCTTATTAGATTTTATCACCAAACCCCTTTCCCATTTCATGGAACATGTATTGGAACCGCTGCACAGTATAATGCCGGCCTGGTTTTTCGTTGAATCCAATCACATGAACCATGTGGTTTATATGTGGCTGTACATGCTGCTCCTGATTATCATCGCCACCCTGGCGGCCAAGAGTGTCAAACTGATTCCCAGCCGGCTGCAGAATTTCCTCGAAGTCATCGTCGGTGGTCTGAGAGGACTGGTAATCAACACCATGGGCGAGGAGGGCCTGCGTTTCTTCCCGCTGATGGCAACTTTAGCGCTATTCATCCTTATCGCCAACCTCGGCGGCATCTTTCCGGGCTTCTATTCGCCTACGGCTAATCTCAATACGAATGCCGCCATGGCCCTGGTGGTATTTTTCATGACCCACATCGTCGGAGTGCGAATTCACGGCGCCAAATACCTGAAACAGTTTGTCGGTCCGGTCTGGTGGCTGGCGCCCCTGATGCTGCCGATTGAACTTATCGGGCATATTGCCCGTCCGGTTTCACTGACAATCCGCCTGTTCGGCAATATCATGGGCGAAGATCTCGTCCTGATGGTGGTCCTCTTGCTGGTACCGTTTTTGGTGCCGCTGCCCATGATGTTTCTGATGATCTTTACATCATTCTTACAGGCCTTTGTCTTCACGCTGCTGGCAATGATGTATATCAGCGGCGCCATGGCAGAAGCCCATTGATGTAACTTTTTGTTTTTTTGATTTATTTTTATTTTTTTAATAAGGAGGAATATATGAAGAAGTTCTTTAGACTTACAGGGATCAGCGTCTTTCTATTGATTGGCCTGGCATCAGCCGCCATGGCGGCTGATGCTGCGGCAGCATCTCCGGAACTCATCGATTTCTTCAAATGGATGGCTATTATTGCCGGATTCGGCATGCCCCTTGGAGTAATCGGTCCGGCTTTTGCCCAGGGCAACGGCGTGAAAAGTGCCTGCGAAGGTATCTCCAGAAACCCCGAGGCCTCAGGCAAAATTGTCACCTCGCTGGTAATCGGATTGGCAATGATCGAATCCCTGGCAATTTATGCCCTGGTAATCGAGCTTATCCTGCTCTATGCCAACCCGTCACTGAAATATATCATCGGATAAACAGTCCTGGTCGGCTGGAAAATTCAGCCGACCAGGACCTCAGCCAAGGTCCGCTTAGGGACATGATGAATTTCTTCATCATCCCGCCAATATTTTACGTCCCCGTCTTCGCCAATCTCC
>CAYWBU010000044.1:4804-16261 GCA_964456565.1 uncultured Bacteriovoracaceae bacterium
CGGGGTGAATTCGGGATGTATCTGAAGGGTACGTGGTACCGGCTCCGGGGGAAAAAGGGGGAAATCGCCACGGACGATCCGGTCGCGGCACTGGACGTGTCTCTCCTCCAGAACAACCTTCTCTTTGGGCTTACCCAAGGCAATTACCAGCAACAATTCATACTCCTCGCCAAGCTCCAGCTCGGCGGCCAGCCCCTTGCGGTCAAAGGCACCGATCAGGCACCCGCCCCAACCTTTCTCAACCGCCCCCAGCAAAATACTCTGAGCCGCAATGCCATGATCAATCCCAATGGGATGCCTGATGTCCTTCTGCTGCATGATCACGATATAACCGCCGGGACGTTCCCCCGCTTCAGGTCCCGCCCAATCCTTCAGATAAGCGGCCCAAGACAGGTGTTTGAAAATCCGGGCATTTTTTTGCGGCTCACAGCTGATCAGATAGCGCAACGGTTGAAAATTACCCGCCGAAGCCGAAAGCCGGGCAAGATCCACCAGCTCCACAAGTTCAGACCCGGGTAACTCAAACCTTTCCTCGAAACGGCGATAACTCCTGTTCCTTACAACCAGATCATGCAGCATATAATCTCCTCCACAGGCTTATTCAGAAATTCAGATAGCATATAAAACAAAAGGCCGCGAAGGCGGCCTTTTGTTACGGACATTGCGTCACTCTTATTTATTTTCAGTCCGGAATAATGCTGACATGTCCCTCACGGCGTTTCCGGATGCAAACCGGAAGACGATTGCACTGAAGGCCACGGCACCGGTTACAATGAAAAACAGTGTCATCATCACTCCTTCCCCCGCAGCAGGGTTTCCTGGATAAAACCGTGGAAACCGAGCGCGATCCCGCAGATCAGGCATACCAGTGTAAAGTTGGGTGACATGCCGGTCAGCTTGTCAATATATAGTCCGAGATAAAGCCCCAGATAAGTGCAGACAACCATAATCATGCTGTAGGCACTGATCCTTACCAGACGGTTTGACAACGCTCTTGAAAATTTTTCCTGCATCATGATCCACCTCAGAACAGCTGCGCGATGATTTCCCTGGCCGGTGCCGAATTAATTCCCACAAGCATTACGATCAAAACATACACAGCCGTGGCTTCAGCCGGTGTAAGCCCCAGAACCCGGTAAACAAACCTTATTCCTATAGCGGTCAGGAACAGACAGCCTAAAATAATCCAGAAAGCCAGCATAATGTTTCTCCTTTCGCGTCAGACTGCCGTTTATTGAGCAAACTGCATGCCAAAATTTTAACGCTGTAACTTGTTGTTTAGATGGACATTTTTGGGGATGAAAATATCCTGGTGACATCCTGTCAGACAGATTTGGGATAGCAGTCCAGCTTGTGGCAAAATGACAAAAACCGACAAACAAACGCCCTTTCCTATGACATTTTGACAAACAATCTATTTTTGACTTTATTTTCAAATAATTAGACTCAAGGACAACTATATTGAAAATATGCAAACTGAATCAGCTCTCAATTGCAGCAAATTTTTCCTCAAAATATTTCTGCTTATGTTCAAACTCACCCATGACTTCTTCTAAGTCTTCATAACAACAGTCCATTTTATCCTGAACCGCATGTATTTTTTTTGACAGCTGCGCAATCATCGCGCCATCCTGTTTTTCAGCAGCGCCCTGCATAGCGCAATTCAAGTCCGCCAGCTCACCATCCAGGAGAATGATCTGTTCTTCCAGACCGGCCATCTTTTTCTCCAGCGGCCGCAAAACCCGTGACCTTTCTGAAATGATTTCCGACCGGATCCGCCGCAGGTCCTTGCGGTTAGATGCCGCATTGCCGCTCATGTCCTGGGGTTTTTCCTTATCTGCCTTTTCATCCTGCCAGCCCACCCGGTCAAGAAAGTCCTGATAGGACCCCTCGAACACAGAGATGTTATCATCATCAAAGACAATCAGCCGTTCGGCCAGGGCATGCAGAAACATCTCATTATGTGTCACCATCACAATCGCGCCATCAAAACTGTCCAAAGCGGCCACCATCGAGTCACAGGAATCCATGTCCAGATGGTTGGTGGGCTCATCCAGCAGCAGCAGATTCACCGGCCGCGCCAGCAGACGTCCCAGCATCACCCTGCTCTTTTCGCCGCCGGAGAGCACGGCGACCTTCTTGAGGGCATGATCACCCGGAAACATCATGGCACCGCATATATTCCGGGCAGACTGCGGGGTCATGTCGGGATGAGCGGACACTATCTCCTCTTCCACCGTGCGTGAGTCCACCAGCTGCGACACATTGGTCTGTTCGAAATAGCCGCCCTCAACTCCGCTGTGAAACCGTACCTGCCCTGATACAGGATCAAGTTCACCGGCCAACAGCTTCAACAATGTCGACTTGCCCTTGCCGTTGCGCCCCACCACACAGACCTTTTCCCCGGCGCGCAAGCCGAATGAAAACCCTTTGATGATCGGTGCAGATTCTTCATAGGCAAAGTTTAATTCTTCAACATTCAGCATCTGCCGGGCCGCAAAATCTTTATAACGGAAACTGAATTCCAGATTCCTGATCTCGGCAAGTTTTTCGCGCTTTTCCATTTTTTCGAGGGTCTTGACCCGGGACTGCACCATGTTGGCCAGCCGGGCCTTGGCCCTGAATCGGGTAATAAACTGCTCCATCTCCTTGCGCTTGCGATCATCATTGACCCGGGTCTTTTCGTAGATTTCCTCATCCTGGGCAATCTGCTCATAGTATTTACCCGTGTCACCGGCGACCTTGCGCATCTTCTGGCGATGAATGCCCACGGTGTGCGTCACCACGCGATCCATGAAATTGCGGTCATGGGTAACCAGCAGCAGCTCACGCGGCCAGTCAACCAGGAATTTTTCTATCCATCTGATGGAACTGATATCAAGATAGTTGGTGGGCTCATCCAACAACAGCAGATCGGGTTCGGAAACCAGAACCTTGGCAAGCTGCAGCCGCACCTGATAACCTCCTGAGAATTCATGCGGACTGCGCTGCATGTCGGCGGCGGAGAACCCCAGGCCCGAAAGGATCTTTTCAACCCGCCAGAGCTGATCCCGGTCCTGCTCGGGCAGCCCCAAGGCACCTTCGGCGACAACCGTATCACAGCTGAAACCCAAATGCTGACGGATATAACCGATGCGATAATTGCGCGGAATCACCACCCGGCCTTCGTCAACGGACATCTCTCCCGTAATCATCCTCAGCAGGGTGGTCTTGCCGTGGCCGTTACGGCCCACCAGGCCAACCCGTTCCCGGGAATTGACCTTGAATCCGGCCCCGCTGAAAAGAACTTGGCCGCCAAAAGTTTTTGAAATATTCTCGATACTGATCATATTGCGCCATGGTAACTGGCAGGCAAATATCCGATAAGACAGGCGCTGTCAATAGCCCCTCAAAAAGAAAAAAGCGGGATGCTGCTGGCATCCCGCTTTCAATGACTAAGTGATGTCCCTGATCACGGAGCCTTGATTGCCTCTGAAGGGCAGGCATCTGCGCAAGCACCGCACTCTGTGCAGGTATCAGGATCAATAACGTATTTGTCGTCGCCTTCGCTGATGGCATCAACAGGACACTCGTCCTGGCATGCACCGCAGCTGATACAATCATCTGTAATAACGTATGCCATATCGATCTCCTTCCATTGGATTTTTTGTTGAGCAATATTTAGCTTCTTTTAAAATCAAATGCAATAGCCTTAATTAAAAATTTAAATATTATTGACATGTTAACCTTGTCTATCTTTTAAATAAAATTATTAGCAATTTGAAATTATTCGATTAAATTGTATCATGGCAAATATAATAAATTACCTATCAATCAGCTCAAGCCGCTTAAGCTCCTCAAGCAGCTTGGTCTTGCTTACCGGCTTCACCAGATACCAGCTGGCACCGCTCTCAAGGGCCTCCATGACATTTTTCTGCTGGGCCAGGGCCGTGGTCATGATGATCTTGACCTTGCGGTCTTCACCAACCTTCATTCTGCCCTCGACCTCACGGATCTTCTGGACTGCCGTATTGCCGTCCAGACCGGGCATCATCACATCCATCAGCACCAGATCAAAAGGATGTTCGTCCTCCCATGCCAAGGCAAAGGCCTTAACAGCCTCCTCTCCGTTTACGGCAACTTCAAACTCGCCAAAGGGCGCCAGAAACTTCTGCAGCAACCTGCGGCTGGAAAAATCATCGTCAACGATCAGTGTCCTCATTTAGAACCCCGTAAAATTGCGCTAAAGTTCAAAATAAAGAGTTCCCTCGGAGAAGACAAGGCTTGCGACGAAACATTATCCCCACCTTAAAAAATATAGCAATTCTGCATAAATCCGGCATCACTATGCCTATAAATTATTTGATCATTATCCAGTCCCCCAATATCATGGACAATTGGGAGGAATTATGACCGGAAAAAACAGCTTTGCCACCCCTTGGGGAATAATATCGGTGGGAATCGCCATCGGCATCCTGGCTCCGCTGCTTCAGAAGCTCGGGAATCCGGGCAATATGGGCATATGTGTAGCCTGTTTCGAGCGTGACATTGCCGGAGCCCTTGGACTGCATCGCGCCGCAGTGGTCCAATATATCCGCCCGGAGATTATCGGGTTCGTCCTCGGCTCCCTGGCAGCCGCCCTTATGTCCGGCGAATTTCGTTCCAGATCCGGCTCATCCCCCTTTGTCCGTTTTATCCTGGGAATATTCGCCATGATCGGCGCCCTGGTCTTTCTCGGATGTCCCTGGCGGGCGCTGCTGCGGCTGGCCGGCGGAGACCTCAACGCAATCCTTGGCCTTGCCGGACTTGTTTGCGGCATCTGGATCGGGACCCTCTTTCTCAGAAACGGCTACAGCCTCGGACGGACCAGCAACGATTCTTCTCCGGCCGGACTGCTCATGCCGATAGCCATGTTCTTTTTACTGATAGCCCTGATCACAAATCCTGAAATTGCAGGGCAAACCCGAAGCGGCATACTGTTCTACAGCCTCAAGGGCCCGGGAGCCATGCACGCACCGCTGATGGTTTCCCTGCTGGCGGGTCTTGCGATTGGAGCCCTGGCCCAGCGCAGCCGTTTCTGTACCATGGGAGCCTTACGTGACCTGATCCTCTTCAGACAAACCCACCTCTTTTCAGGAATTGCGGCCCTGATGATTGCAGCGACCGTCACAAACATAATCCTGGGCCAGTTCAATGCCGGGTTCAGCGGCCAGCCGGTTGCCCACAGTCAGCATATCTGGAATTTTGCCGGCATGCTGCTGGCCGGGCTGGCCTTTGCCCTGGCCGGTGGCTGCCCCGGTCGCCAGCTCTTCCTGTGCGGCGAAGGTGACGGCGATGCAGCTGTATTCGTGTGCGGCATGATCACGGGTGCTGCCCTGGCCCACAACTTCGGACTGGCAAGCTCGCCCAACGGAATCGGGCCCCATGGAATCACGGCCCTCGTCATCGGACTTGGCGGGTGTATTTTTATTGGATTTTCAATGCGCGAAAGGCATTCCTGAACAGGAGGAAACAAGCATGGATGAAAAGATTGATGCCCGCGGACTCTCTTGTCCGCAGCCTGTAATCCTTACCATCAATACAATCAAGAAACTTAAGGGCGGCACCTTTGATATTCTGGTGGATACCGAAACCTCAAAGGAAAATGTTACCCGCGCGGCAGCCGGCAAAGGCTGGGATGTCACAACAGCCGATATCTCGGGCGGCTACTGTCTCACCATCTCAAAGGACTGAACTTGATCCGACTGCTGAAGAAACTGTTTTCAACTCCACGGCAGTATCAAAATGACAGGGGCATCCTGGTTTTCGACAACACCGGCGATGTAATCCGGGCTGAAAGGCTGCTCAAGGAAGGCGGACACCAAGTCGCTGTCATGGGACCTCCCCCGCAGATCAGGACCGGCTGCGACCTGGTAATCGAATTCAGTCTGGTCAATCAGCCGGAGATCCTGAGAATCCTCAGCCAGAACAGGATCGATCCGCTGCAGGCCGTTCCCATAAACAATCCCCTGCTTGAACCGGTAAACATCTTCAGCCTGAAAGAACTTGACGGCTATCTGATGGCCCGGGCGGCCAACATGAAAATCACTATCAAGAAAACGGACCTGTCCATTGTGAACATTTCCGGAGGCGGCTGTCCGGATGTACCATATCTGGCCGACCGGCTGGTGGGGCTCAAACTTACGGAGGCGCCTTCACCCAATGAACTTGGGCACACCCTGTGCGCCTATGCCCTGGGCATGGCCTTCAAGGAGCTTGAAAAAACATGCATCTGATCATCGGCACCATCCCGGATAAAAGTTTCCCGCTGACATGGGGGCCGCTCGAATTTAAAGACGGCGCCCTGCTGCAGGACGGCAGAGAACTGCCCATCAGCCGCGGAACCCCGGCCCTGATGGCAGCCGCATGCATTACAGCCCAGACCCTGCACCAACAGTCTCCCGTCGGCCTACTCGCCGGCGACATCGGAACCGGCAGGGGCAGTCGCGAAATCTATGCCGATGTCGAGAAACAGCTGCCGACAATCAGCCCCCGGGTCATCACCTTTCACTATCTGCAGCCCATCCTTCCCTGGCATAACCGCGTCCTGGACGCAATCCTGAAACTGCCCCGTCGCCCAGTTCTGATCGCAGACGCCGGCCACATGTATGTCGCCAAGATGAGCGGCAGAGCATCCCATTACGACCTCTTCACTCCCGACACCGGCGAACTGGCTTTTCTGGCGGATGAAGAGGCCCCTCATCCATTCTATACCAGGGGCTTCGTAGTCCAGCTGGAACAGGATACCGCCGAACTGGTCAGAAGGGCCAGCCGGCACAGCAATGCAGCCAGATATCTGCTGATCAAGGGGCACCATGATATAATCACCGCAAACGGAACCTTCCGGGCAACCGTGAAAAAACCGGTGGTGGAGGCCATGGAGGCTATCGGCGGAACCGGGGATACCCTGACAGGCATAGCCTCCGCCCTGATATCCGCCGGGTTTGATATTGAAAAGGCGTCGACCATTGCTGCCCGGGCCAACCGCCTGGCGGGTTTCTACTCCCGTCCCTCACCGGCCACGCAGATCAAGGAAATTATCACCAATATCCCGCGGGCCTTGCATGAAATCATGCAGTAACAGCCTTTAGGCAATTTTGGCGTTAAAATCCCCTTTGCGCAGCAGCTTAGACTTGAACGACGGTTTATGCTGAAGCTTTCTGACCGCCTCGGCAAGCTCATGCATCCCCTGTTTAACATCGTGCAGGTGCCAGGGATTTTTGTCAGGAGAACGGAAACATTCCGGACAAAAATGTTTTTCTTCCAGTTCACCAGGCTCGGTGCCCCAGATTTCAAAATTTTCACATGCATGACAGATCGCCCTGCCGCAGCCATCACATTTAAGACAGGCCCTGTTGCTTTTACAGATCTCACAAAGATGCTCTTTCATTTCGTTCTTCCATCCATCAATTAATTACATCAAGTTACAATCAGGCATTATATTTCCCGAAATCTTCCGGGTCCATTTCCTCCAGCAGTTTCTTGAGTTTATCCTGATCATTTTCAAAACCGACAACATTCATATCAGCGTCACTTTTTTCCACCTTGGCCGAAGCCTGAATCACCTTATCAGCCACAAAGATTGATGATCCCGCCCTTAAACCAAGGGCTATAGCATCCGAAGGCCGGGCATCCACCTCATAGTGCCTCCCGCTGCATTCAATGTGCACCATGGCATAAAAAACATTGTTGCGAATATCAATAATTTCAATCTTCAGGACTTTTGCATCAACTGCGTCCAGAATATTTTTAAGCAGATCATGCGTCATCGGTCTGGAGGAGGGCAAGTTCTCAAGCGCCGCAGCGATCGAACTGGCTTCGGGCAGACCGATCCAGATCGGCAGCAAAATCTGTTCATCGGCATCCTTCAAGAGTACAATCGGCGCACCCGTTGATGGATCAAGCGCAATGCCAGCGACTTTCATCTCTGTGAAATCCGCCATTCATCCCTCCCCCTCTCATTAAAAATTATCAACAACTCACAACAAGTCAACCTGCCGGAGTTCCGGTTGCGCCATCAACTTGATTTAACAGCCTTTATTTCAACAAGAGCTCAATCTGCTTCAGCAGTTCGGGCATGCCGGCGATCCCGGAGGGCAGCTCAACCCCTGCCTCTGCCAGCCAGGCCTGCACCCTGACAACCCGCGGCAGCAGAATACCGTGTTCATCGGCCAGGGAAACATTTTTCGGCAAATCCGTCTTTTTAAGGTCAAAAACCTTGCATCCATCGGCCAGGCCGATCACCCGATCCACCACCCCGATAAAATCTTCCAGATTATGGGTCACCAGAATAACCGTCTTGGATGCCGTCTCGCTGACAGTCCGGATTATCTCGTTGCGGGCAAAGGCGTCCAGTCCGGCTGTCGGTTCATCCAGAATCAAGACTTCGGGAGACATCATCAGGGCCGAAGCCAGGGCCAGCTTGCGCTTCTCGCCGGCGCTCAGCACAAAGGGCGAGATTTTTTTAAGCCTTTGAGAATCAAGCCCGAGCGGTCCCAGAAGGCTTTCCGCCCTGGCAGAGATCTCAGTTTCGGGCGGATCAAAAAAATTTCTGAGGGCAAAGGCCAGCTCATCGTAGGCGGTTTCCTGGAAAAACTGGTGTTCGGGAAACTGGAACAAGAGCCCGATCCTGCGCCTCAGGGCCGCCAGGCCTTCCTCTTTCTCGATCTCCCGCAAGGAACGCCCGTCAAAAAAAATCTCGCCCTTGCCCGGCGGCATCAGCGCATCCAGCAACTGCACCAGGGTGGTCTTGCCGGACCCGGCCGGACCGATCACCGCAATCTTTTCGCCGGATTCAATTCTGAGAGAAAGATCCCTGATGGTCCAGTCACTGCCCGGAGTATCATAACGATACCAAAGATCCTGACATTCTATCTTCATCCTGCCTTAAAAAACTCCATGACCTGCTTCGCCCCCCATGTATTGATGCAGTCTTCCCGGTCAACACCGGCCTTGGCCGCCATCATCAGCCCGTAGATGACATCATCCATTCCGCTGACGACATGCGCATCCGGATTGATGCTTAACCGACCGCCGGCCGCAATAAAATCCGGAATAAGACGCCAGTCCAGATCCAGCCGCTGAGGATTGGCGTTAAGCTCCACAACCACACCGTGATCAATGGCGGCGGACAGGACCTTTTCCATATCCACCTGATAGGCCCGCCGCGCCAGCAGGACCCGGCCCGTCGGATGACCAAGCACGGTCGTGGCCGGATGTTCTATGGCCTTTATGATACGAGCGGTCATCTGTTTTTCATCCATATCCATCCGCGAATGCACACTGGCAATCACAAAATCAAAACTGTCCAGCACCTCATCCGGATAATCCAGCGCCCCATCCGCCAGGATATCGGATTCGATCCCCTTGAGGATCGTGATATCGCTGTATTTCGCGTTCAGGGCATCAATCGCCGCCTGCTGGCGAAACACATCATCAACCTGCAGTCCCCCGGCATAATAGGCGCTGGCCGAATGGTCGCTGATGCCGATCCATTCATAGCCCATCTGGCGGGCCTTGATGACCATATCTTCCAGCGAGTTCCGTCCGTCGCTGTAATCCGAGTGTACATGCAGCACGCCCCTGACTGCACTCTCATCCAGATCACCGGCGGCCGGCCAGCCTTCCAAATCGCGCATTTCGGGCCTGACCCAGGGCAGTCCCAGCGATGAATAGATCTCCGCTTCTGTACGCGGCAGCCAGCCTTCCTGCCGCCAGCCGAAATCAAGCCCCTTCCGTTCCGCCTGATTCCTGAGAGCGGCCACATGAGTATCCGGGCCGGTCGTCTCCAACAGCCGCCAGGATTGATGCCCTCTGTCCGCAACATACAGCTTCAATTCAGGACGTCCCGGCATCCTCACGGTATAGCTCTCAGCTTCCGGAAAGATTTCCGCCCCATAAAACAACTCAGCCACAATCGTTTGCAGATCCGGATGCGCCTCCACCACAAAGGCGACCTCTCTGACAAGCTCCATGGTGCGGCGCAGCTCTCCGGACAATAGCACCGCAAGGTTCTTTGACTCCAGCCTGGATTTTACCTCCGCGGCAAAAATCAAACCATCCGACAACAGATACACGCCGCGATAGGCCACCACATCTTCCGCGGACCGGACAATCCTGGCACTCAGGGCTGCACCAAAACCCTTAACCTGCTCCAGACGGCCGGAACGGGCCACCGCCAGCAGCTCATCCAAACTTGTAATCCCGAGTTCGTCATTCAGCTGACGGATTTTTTTGATTCCCAGCCCGGAAACCTTGATCAATTCGGCAAAGCCGGCCGGCAAAGACGCCCGCGCAGCTTCCAGGGCGCCAAAGGCTCCGGCGTTCCAGTCCTGCAGCAGCGCCAGGATGCCTTTACCGATCCCGGGAACATTCTCAAACACCGAACAGTCACAAAATTCGGGCATCTCTTCGGTCAGGGACCTTAATTTACCGGCCGCATTGAAGAGCGCCCTGACCCGAAAAATATTTTCGCCGTCATATTCGGCCGCCTGCGCCATTTCATTGAGGTATCGGGCGGCCAGCTCAGTCCTCATGCAAGCGTTCCCCTGAGACCTTTTTCATCCAGGCTGACCAGCCGGACATCCGCGATCGCATCAGCCGGACGGCCATCAACCATGATCTTCAGATAGTTGGAGGTCAGTCCCTGGAAACCATCCTTTGTACGCCGGATAACAAGCACCTGTTCCACTTGGCCGAGCCGGGACTGCATGAACGCCCTGCGATTATTTTCCGAGAGCTGTCTTAAAAGGACGGTCCGCTCTTTTTTCAGACGCTCATCCACCTGCCCCGGCATATCAGCCGCCGGAGTGCCGGACCGTTTCGAATAAGGGAAGACATGCATGTAGGTCAGCTCCAGCTGCTGCAAAAACTCGCGGCTCATATCAAAGGCCGCCTGGTCCTCGCCCGGGAATCCGACCATGATGTCCGTGCCGATTGCGGCTTCAGGACAGGCATCCCGGATCCGCGCCACCAGCTCAGCGTAGTAACCGGTCTCATAGGGCCGGTTCATGGCCTGCAGGATACGGTTGCAACCATGCTGCAGTGGCAGATGCAGATGACGACAGATCCGCCTTTCCCGGCTGAAAATATCCAGCAGTCCGGCATCAAAGGTCCAGGGTTCAATGGCACTGATCCGGATCCGCTCAACTGCTGTCTGTTGCAGTATCTGTTTCAACAGCGCAGTCAGCCCGCCATCATAAAGCCCGATATTGATTCCGGTCAGAACCACTTCGCGGAAACCGGCCGCTTCAAGATTCCTGATCTCCGCAATAATATCGGCAGCCGACCTGGTAACCGGACAGCCACGGGTGTAGGGCACGATACAGTAAGTACAAAAATTGTTGCACCCCTGCTGAACCTTGACAAAGGCCCGGCTGTGCCCGGCAAAATCGCGGATACCGGCGGCAAGATCAATCTGCAGCACCGCGGGAATATCCT
>CAYWBU010000045.1:0-8632 GCA_964456565.1 uncultured Bacteriovoracaceae bacterium
AAGCTTCGGGTTCCAATAATCCATCGCTGTCCGTCGGGCAAAGCAGGGTCGCGCTTCACCCTCATCAACGCCGCGGCCGCCGGATCCGGTGTCTCCTGGAAAGATTTCATGAAGGCCACCTCCGTGGGGGTCTGGCCCTGTGTCATCCTCTATTCTTTCCTGGGCAACCGCATTGTGGCCAAGTCCGTATCACCGGAGGTCTACTTCGCCGCCATCAGCGTGGCCGCCCTGACCCTGATCGTCCTGGCAGTCAAGAAAAGAAATTCCGGCAGCGAGCTCTAGCTCGCGCCGCAGCGCGGCCACAAAGGCCGTCGGATCAAATTCCGGCACCAGATCCAGAATGCCGGCCGGCTGTCGGCTGTCGCCAAAGACCTTGGCATAAAGGCCTTGGTCCACCCTCAGCGGCAGGACTCCCTGTTGCAGGAAAAATCCCCGCCGGCGCACCTGGGCGGCACCCATGATTTTGTAACCGTCCAGCACCAGTTCCTTGCGGGCCGTCCTGGCAAAACAGACCTCCGCAAATCCCGGATCACGTTCACACAAGCCGGCGTCCACGCCGCAACGGTTAAGGGCCTTCCGGAAGATTTCCGCGATTGCAGAATAGATTTCACTGATTCCACCACTGAAAAACCCGGCGTTGCGGGTGGCGATGCTATAGGTGATATCATCATAATGCAGCACCGCCCCGCCGCCGGTCGGGCGGTCATAGGTTTCAATCTCCATATCCGCCCACGGCCGGAAATCTTTCTGATGGTATCCGAGGGTAACGGCAGGAGTCTGCCAGTTGTAGATCCTGAAAAAACCGGGAATCTCACCGGCCTGCACCCGGCCGAACAGATTCCCGTCCTTTTGCATGTTCATCCCCGAGGGCAGTCGCCCCTCATGGATGAAACACCACTTGGTCATGCTTCTTCGATAATAAAGAGACTGTCGCCGTAACCGACCTTGTCGCCATCCTGTTTCAGGATAGCCGCAACAGTGCCGTCAACATGGGATTCGATTTCGTTCATCAGCTTCATGGCCTCGATAATGCACAGCACCTGGCCCTTGGCAACCTTGTCGCCCACCTGAACAAAGGGCTGACTCTCCGTTGAGGGCGCCCGGTAAAACGTCCCCACCAGAGGCGAGGTCACGTTCACGGTCGGTTTGTCCTTGGGGGTCTCCTGGGCACCTTTCTTAGCGGATTCCTTGGCAACCACCGGAGCCTGAGCCTGGCCGCCCCGGATTATATGGATGCGGTCAGAGGTCCACTCAATCTCAACAATATCCGTATCCTTAACCAGTTCGATCAAATCCTTGACGGTCTTCAGGTTCATCAGCTCACTCTCTCAATATATTCCCCGCTCCGGGTATCCACCTTGATCACCTCGCCCTCTGAAATAAACAGGGGCACCTGAACTGTAACGCCGGTTTCAAGCTTGGCGGGTTTACTGCCGCCGGAGACCGTATTGCCCTTGATGCCGGGGTCGGTCTCCACGATCTCAAGTTCCATGAACATGGGCAGCTCCAGTCCGATGGGCGCCCCATTGTGGAACAGGATGCTCACTTCCACGTTTTCCTTCAGGTAGCCCATTGCATCACCGATCTGGCCTTCGGTCAGGGCCATCTGCTCATAGGTTTCATTGTCCATGAAACAGTAGCCGTCCCCGTCACTGTAAAGATAGGACATGTGTTTTTCTTCAAGGTCGGGTACATCCACCTTCTCGCCGGACTTGAAGGTCTTGTCAATAACATTGCCCTTGGTCAGGCTCTTGATCCTGGTCCGCACAAAGGCGCCGCCCTTGCCCGGTTTTACATGCTGAAAATCAACAATAATAAAAGGCTCACCGTTCATTTCGATCTTGAGCCCTTTTCTGAATTGCGCTGTTGAGTACTGCATTAACAATTCTCCCCTAGTTAATTATTGGTACAGAGTCCTTATCAATATTAGTAATCCGCTGGCAAGAATTATCTGTGATCAGCAGGGTGTCTTCCAGGCGGATACCGAACCTGTCAGTCAGGTAAACTCCCGGCTCAATTGTCACCACCATGCCGGCCTCCAGCTCAAGTCTGGTACGCGGCGAAACATTCGGCATCTCATGGACATCCAGTCCGACGCCATGGCCGAGTCCGTGGCCGAAATATCTGGCGAGCCCATGGTCTTCAAGATGTCCGCGGGCTATCCGGTCGATTTCATCGGTCCGCACCCCCGGCTTCAGGGCGGCAATGGCCAGTTGCTGGGCATCAAAGACACGCCTATAGGCTTCGGCAAAATCCGCATCAGGCGTCCCCGTAAACAGGGTCACGGTCTGATCGGAGCAATAGCCTTCATAGATGCAGCCGAAATCAATCACCACCGGCTCACCCGCCCGGATCACACGTTCGGAGGCAATGCCGTGGGGCATGGCCGAGCGTTGACCCGAGGCCACGATAAGCTCAAACGATACCCCCGAGGCACCCCTACGGCGCATCTCACATTCCAGATCAAAGGCAACCTCATCTTCCCGGCGACCGACAAGACCCTTTGACAGCACTGCCTCTAGAGCTTCTTCCGATATCCGGGCCGCGGTTTTAAGGATTTCGGTTTCAGAACCGTCCTTGATGATCCTGAGTGACTTGAGCTGCTCCCCCAGCGGCGTCAGCTCGGTGGTCTTGAATTTTTCCTTGAGCTTGAGATAGGTGTCCAGATCCATAATATTGGATTCAACCCCCATCATCCTGATGCCGGCCTCTGCCAGAAATTCACCGACCGCATCCCAGCGGTCACTGACTTCAACCACCCGGGTGTCAGCGGTCTGCTGACCGGCCTGAAGCGTGTAGCGCGAGTCCACAAAGATTACACAGTCAGCGCCGGTCACCACCAGGGCGGCTTCGGACCCGCTGAATCCGCTCAGATACCGGATATTGTTGCGGTCGGTAAATAAAATCGCATCCAGTCCCTTGAAAAAAGACCGGGCGCGCTCAATCCTTGTCCGCATTGATGATCCTCTCGAGGCCGTCAAGCGCAAGCACATATCCGTAACAGCCGAAGCCGGCTATGGTGCCGGCGGCCACATCCGAAAAATAGTTGACCTGGCGGAACTCCTCACGGGCCGCCACATTGCTGATATGCACTTCCACAAATGGCACGGCGACCGCCAGCAGGGCATCCCTGATGGCCACGGAGGTATGCGTGAAGGCCGCCGGGTTGATGATGATTCCGTCCACAGCTTCAGATCGCACGGCATGGATACGCTCAACGATCTCACCCTCATGATTGGATTGGAAGAAATCAACCTGCGTACCGCTCTGAGCGGCCTTGGCGGCCACCATCCTCTCAATCCCCGACAGGGTCTCCGCACCATACACCGAGACCTCGCGAGTCCCCAGAAGGTTAAGGTTGGGTCCATTCAATACCATTATTTTCATTATGATAACCTCTCAAGCCAGGTTTCCAGCGTTTTAATAATATATTTTTCCTGGGTCTTGCGGGCTTCGGCCCGCAGTTCCTCATTGTCTTCAGTTTCAAGGACCTTCTCAAAGACGTCCAGGGCCTCCACATAGTGCCCCTGCTGGGCATAGAGGAGTCCAAGTTCAGCCGAGGCCTCCTCCAGCATTTCGCACGGTTCATCATCGGCGGCATCCAGCAGATCACGGGCCTCATCGTCATCCGGATAAAAAACCAGATAGCGTTCCAGACTCTGACGGGCCTTGTCCGGCTCGCCGATCCCGGCATAGATGCGTCCCATATAAAACAGGCCCTTGCTCAATTTTTCCAGCTCGATGTTAAGACCTTCCAGCACCTGCAGGGCATCTTGCTCGCGGCCGCTCTTGTAGTAGGCAATCCCGAGCATCAAACGCTCTTCGGTGGATACCGCGGCAGCCGCGTTCTCAATTATTGCCAGAAAATCGCCTTCATCAAAGGCCTTGACCATATCCATGCAAAAACCCCTCATATGCATCTAATATTTTGGAATTAGACAACATTTTAACGCTAACACTGCCCACACCCTCTGTCAACACGAAGTGCAACCCCTTTTCAAAACCCTTCTTGTCCAGGGTTATGGCCCCGGCGACATCATCGGCCGCCGGCATCTTGAGGTCGGCCGGTACCATATCCAGATCACGGATGAGCTTGCGGATCTGCTGAAACTCCATATTGTCAATCAGGTTCATATCCTCGGACAGCCAGGCCGCGAAGATCATCCCGGCGGCCACCGCAGAGCCGTGACTGATCCTGAAATCATTGAATTTCTCAATTGCATGGCCGATGGTGTGGCCGAAATTCAGTGTCCGGCGGATGCCGCCCTCACGCTCATCCAGGGCAACCACCCGGGCCTTATCCGCGGCACACATCCTGACGATCTTCTCCAGGTCATAGGTGTCATATGACCCCAGTTCCAGATAGGAAAAGAGATCCTCATCCATGATGACGCCATATTTGACCACTTCCGCCATGGCGGCCCGTTTCTCGGTTTCGGGAAGAGTTTCCAGGAAACTCACATCACTGACAACAAACAGCGGCTGATGGAAACTCCCGATCAGGTTCTTGCCCCGGGCATGGTTGATTCCGGTCTTGCCGCCGATGCTGGAGTCCACCTGGGACAGCAGGGTCGTGGGTACCTGGATTACGGGGATCCCGCGCATGAACATGCTGGCGGCAAAACCGGCCAGATCGCCGGTAACCCCGCCGCCCACTGCCAGCATGACCCAGTTGCGGTTCACCTGACAGCTGAGCATGCTGTCCATAACCTTTTCCAGCTGGCCAAATGATTTGGAAGCCTCGCCGGACGGAACAGGCATGACCTGATGACGCATATCACTCAGGGCCCCTTCTATTCGCGGCAGATGCAGTCCGTAGACCTTCTCGTCCACCAGCACGAAGACCCCTTCAGGTTCGGCATGCCGTTTAAGGTAGTGCCGGAATCTTTCAAAGATTCCGGCACCGATATACACCGGATAAGCGGCCGACTCCGTCACGACCGGCACCGGAGCACTCAGATTCTCAAAAACCTGTTCCACTTCCGCCGCCACCGTCATCAGGTCCTTACCGTCGGTTTTGATTACCCGGTCGGCATCCTCATAGGCGGAGCGTCTGGTTTCGTAAAGCGCATCGGCCTCCGGGCCCCACAGGGGCCGGTCAGTGGCGCTGCCGATACGCCCCCTGATAGTCTCAATGGATGCATCCAGAAAAATGATCGTGCCGGCCGCCTTCATGATCTGGCGATTGACCGGATCAACAGGCAGGCCGCCGCCGGTGGCCACAATCTTGTTGCGGCCGTCGTCAACACTTTCAAGCAAAACCTCGCGCTCCAGTCTTCGAAAGGCCTTTTCGCCGGCATAGTTAAAGATGTCCGGGATCTTGGCCCCGGTCTTTTCGCTGATCAGACGGTCAAGATCGACAAAGGGCATATTGTTCTTCAGGGCCAGTTTGCGGCCCACAGCCGACTTGCCCGACCCCATGAACCCCGTCAGAAATATCATAGCGAACTCCAATAGTTGCGCTGACGTTCAAAATTTTCGCGCAGCATCTCCATATTAGGGGCCGCAAAATCATCAATTATCATGCTGCTGACCGCAATCATCAGCATGGCCTCGCCCACAACCGAGGCCGCCGGCACGGCACAGCAGTCGGACCTCTCATATTCGGCCCGGTGTGCCTGCCCGTCACGGATATCGATGGTCGCCAGACCTTTCTTAAGGGTCGGAATCGGTTTCATGGTGCAGGTGACCACCAGCGCTTCGCCGTTGGAGATGCCCCCTTCCAGACCGCCGGCATTGTTGGTTTTCCTAAGCGGCGGATGGCCGGGATGGATCTCGTCATGCACCCCGGATCCCGGCTCAGTGCCGGCGGCGGTGCCGATCCCGATCTGGACGGCCTTGATTCCGGGAATCGACATCATATGCGCACTCACCAAAGTATCCAGACGGCGGTTCCACTGTGTGCAGGACCCGATTCCGGCCGGCAAGCCTTCCAGCACGACCCTGAATTCGCCCCCCAGGGTATCGCCCTCCTGCTGGGCCCGGTCAATCAGCGCCTCCATGGCAGCGGTCTTTGCCGCATCGGGGCAGAAAACGCTTGATTTATCACACAGCGCCGCATCATAGGCGGCGTCACTCCTCACATTTCCGATGGCGCTGACCCAGGAATAGGCCCTGATACCCAGCTCGGCCAGCAGCGCACGGAACAGACCGCCGGCCGCCACCCGGCCTGCGGTCTCACGGGCACTGGAACGCTCCAGGATATTACGCAGATCCTGATGTCGGAACCGGGCGGCCCCGGCCAGATCCGCATGCCCCGGCCGTGGCGTGAACAGTTCACGGCCTTCTTCGATCTGCCACGGGTCCATCAGCTGCTGCCAGTTGGCAAAATCGGCGTTCCAAACCGCCAGCAGCACCGGTGACCCCAGGGTCTCGCCGCCTCTTATCCCGGACAGCACATCAACCCGGTCCTTCTCGATCTGCATGCGCCCGCCGCGGCCATAGCCCATCTGACGCCGGGACAGATCGGCATCGATATATTCACGTTTAACATTGAGACCGGCCGGCAGACCGTCGATCAGGGCAAAAATTCCCCGACCATGCGATTCTCCGGCTGTAAAGAATTCGATCATTAATTACCACCTCAATTCAAGTTTCTACGAACAGTAACATATTCGCCGGGAATTGAACAGATCATGAAAATCAAGAATGTTAGATTTTTTTAACAACAGCCCTTGATTTTCCCTTTCAGAAGTTTTATTGATCTAACTAAAGGAAGTATTATGATGACAGCAAACAACAAACATCAGGTACTGAGCAACGTCAAACCCGGTCACAATGTGATTGTCAACGGCTTTACAACCGGCTGCTGCATGCGGGGCCGTCTGGAATCCATGGGCATCTTCCAGGGCAGTCGCATTCTGGTCCTGAAAAATTCGCGCGGGCCCCTGCTGGTATCAAACGGCGATTGCCGTCTGGCAATCGGGCGCCACATGGCCGAGAAAATCATCGTGAGCTCCGCAGAGGACAGCCTGCAAGCCGGAGTCGGATGATGATCTTCGACATCATAACCCTTTTAATAGTTCTGCTGGCCCTGGCCTTTCTGGTATGGACCCTGGCACGTTCATGGAAGGCCGCCTCTTCCGGCAAGGCCAATTCAGCCTGCGCCGCCTGCGGGTCCTGTCCGCAGTCCGGGTGCTGCAGCTCCCAGCAGAACAATACCCTTGATAAATCAACGCAGTCCGAATAATAATCGGGAAAACAGCCTGATTTTTCCATCTTGGGCTGCGACCGGATTATTTCATTGAGGACATTATATGTTTGATCTGTTGATTATCGGTGTCGGCGGTTTTTGCGGAGCAATCCTCAGATACCTGACCAGCACCTTCACCCAGCACCTGGCCGGAGATACGGCCTTTCCCTTCGGCACCCTGACCGTCAATACCGTCGGCTGCCTCATAATCGGCCTGCTGGCGGGGCTGGCCGAGACTCGCCAGATATTTTCCCCCGAGGCCCGCATGTTTGTCTTCATCGGAATCCTGGGCGGCTTTACCACGTTTTCAACCTTTGGCTACGAATCCTTTTATATGATCCAGGAAAACCAGTATACCCTGGCCCTGACAAATATCGGTCTCAATGTCGTCTGCGGACTGGCCGCAGTCTGGGGCGGCCTGATGCTCTCCCGGGCAATCTGAAGGAGGTATGGCAATGACTTTACCCGAGGAAGGAACCCTGTTGCGGATTTTCATCGGCGAAACCGATAAACATGAGGGCATGCCCCTCTATGAATGGATCGTCCAGGAGGCCCGGAAAAAAGGCCTGGCCGGGGCCACGGTCTTTCGGGGACTCGAAGGTTTCGGGGCCCATTCACGCATCAAACGCTCCAAGGTCATGAGCCTCTCAACCGACCTGCCGATTGTGATCGAGATGGTTGACGCCCACAGCAAGATTGCAGACTTTATTCCCATCCTCGACAAAGTTGTCACCGAGGGCCTGGTTACCGAGGAAAAAGTTCGCATCCACTTCTACCGCAGCGGCGGTTGATAATTTTTTAACACATTGTAAACATTATTTTCCCACTGCCATCCTAGGATTATCCCCTCCTGTGGGCTGGACTAGCTTGTATGATTATATTACATTTTTATTCTATATATTCATGATATTATAATATTTATAACTTTTACTTATCTAGTTAGGTAATTATAACTAACCGACACCCCTCAAACCCTGACCATATCAAGACTTGAACGATATTCAATAAATTTTCCTAAATACCATCTATGCCAGACCGTTTATATATGCGTTTTTATTGATTTTTTAATTTGACAGACACTTGCCGTTAATATATTAACACCCATATACGAGGGATATGCCATTATTTTATATGTTTCCAGATGTAATGCCATCACGGCTGCAAATCTCTCGTACAAAAAAACGAGGAGGCTTTACTATGTTAGAACATCTCATGCTGTACAACGATTTCAATCCCAACAAGGAATATGATGTTATCGTGGTCGGTTCGGGTCCCGCCGGTTCAACGGTTGCCAAGAAAATGGCGCGGGAAGGCAAGAGCGTCCTGCTGCTGGAACGCGGCATGGAAATCAACTGGATCAAACAGAACTCGGTTGCCCAGGGACTGCAGCTCAAAAACTGCGGTTTCAGTTTCAGCAAGGAGTTCAACTTTGTGGGCATC
>CAYWBU010000045.1:8642-15929 GCA_964456565.1 uncultured Bacteriovoracaceae bacterium
TATGGCGGCGCCACCAATGTATACTGCGGCAATGCCGCCAAGCCGGCCTACAGCATGTTTGATGAAGTCGGCGTTGACCTTCGCTCCGATACAGATGAACTTACCGATGAGATGTGGGTCACCAAGGCCCCGGACCACATGATCGGCGAAGGCAACATCAGACTGCGCGACGCCGCCCAGGCCTGCGGCTATAACTGGGACAACATGACCAAGCATATCAACTTTGACCTGTGTCTGCCCAACTGCAGCGAATGTATGCTGAGCTGTGCCCGCGGCGCCAAGTGGACCGCCCGCATCCCGGCTGACGACGCCATCCGCCACGGCGCAACCGTACTGTGCAACACCCGCATCGACAACGTGATCGTCGAGGGCGGCAAGGTTACCGGCGTCATCGGCAAACGTTTCGGCCGCAGCTTCAAGGCCCACGGCAAGACAGTGGTCCTTTCCGCCGGCGTCTCCGATGTGGGTATTCTTCGGCGGGCCGGCATTGAAAAGGCTGGAAAGAAATTTGCCTGCGACTTCCTGGTTTTCACCGGCGGCGTGGTTGACGGCGTAACATCTTATCGCAGTCAGGATATGGCAGTCGGAACCATTGAAGACTGGGACGACGGCTTCATCATGACCGAGCTCGGCCCCACCTGGATGATGCACATGCTGCTGGGCACAATGGCACCGCACAAAATGTGGGCCCTGAAAGACACCTTCAAATATACCTGGATCATGACCAAGGTGCAGGATCAGCTGGCCGGCGAGATCTATCCGGACAACAAGGTCTTCGGCTTCTCCAAACCGGTCCTGGCTGAAGATAAAAAACGCATGAAGGCCGGCGATGCCAAGGCCCGCAATATCCTGAAGAAGATGAACGCCAAGGGCGTTGTCACCCTGCCCCACTGCGGGGCCCATCCCTGTTCCACAGCCGCCATCGGCGACATTGTTGACACCAATCTGGAAACCGAGATCAAGAACCTCTATGTCTGTGATGCCAGCGTCTTCCCGCGGGCCATGGGTCTGCCGGTCGTCTGGACCGTGGCGGCCTTCGGCAACCGCCTGGCCAAGCATCTCTGCCAGCAGGAGATCCTGGGCGGCAGCAGGAAAGAGGAAAAACAAGCCAGAAAGGCCGGCTAGGCTTTTCGGGCAGGTGCACACCGACTCCCCCTTAAAACCAACACCTTAAAGGAGCCGGTTGGATTACCCATGCTCAACACTGCTCCCCGGAGCGGTGTGCACCTCCCATCCAATCTTTAAACGGGGGTTAAAAGTGGAAAGATATAAACTGCACTACCGGTCTGTCTTTTTTACGGTTCTGCTTATTTTGACAGTCTGCCTTAATGCAGCGGCCATCGAGATGCCGCTGCCCCAGGACAATCCGGACTGGCAGAAATTTGAAAAACTCTGGCAGGACAGACATTCCGGCAAACACTGCGATGAAATGTCCGGTCTCCTGGAGGCGATGCAGCGGCAATCACCCGACAAAGCCGCAATCTACCTCTGGCAGGCCAATGTAAAGACCTTTCAGGCCCGTGAGAACAAAAATGATCCCGATCTGCTCAAACAGGCGGAAAAACTGATCTGCCGCGCCCGGGAAATAGATCCCGACAATCCCTACGCCTTCAGGCTGCTGCTCAATGTCCTGCCGGGCTGCGCCGACCGCGCCTACCTCATGCAGAATTACGGCGATTGGGTCAACCAGGCCTCCCCGCAAAAGGCCGTCCGCCAGCTGCCGCTGATTGACGACCCGGCCTGGCGCAAGGCCCTTAGCGACTGGGACCGGCGCAAGGATATTGAAAAGGCCGCCGCCGCGGTAGCGGTCTTCGAGGCCTATGCCCAGGCCCATCCCCAAAACGGCCTGGCCCAACTGTGGGTCTCACGCGGCAACTACTACCTCGGTGAATACTACCTCTCAATGGACCGCTATGAAGACTCCGCTAGGCAGTATTACCTCAAGGGCGTCCGCTTCGGCGAAGATGCCCTTCGGCTCCTGCCGGATGATGTCAGGTCGCATTACTGGTTGATGGTCAACGAGGCCCGCTCAATCCAGTTTGATTCGCTCTTGAGCAAGGCCAAAAGCGCCACCTCGATCCGCACCCATCTCATGTTCTGTCTCAGGGATGACGGCCTCTATTATTTCGGCGGCCCCAGCATGCTGGAAGCCATCGGACTCAGGGCCGGCGGCAAGGTGGGTTCCAAGGTCATGGAGTTCATCGGGATCAACAGCGCAACGGTTATCCGTGAACTGGATATGGCCGCGATCCTGTACCCCGAGATCTTCTACCTGCCCTACTGCAAGGCCCTGCTGCTGGTGCATACCGGCCAGAAGGACGCCGCAGTGAAGGTCCTGGATGAACTCATCGAGCGCAATCCCGACCAGAGCGAGCTGTACACCGCCGAAAACCACTGCATCCTGCGACTTTCCCGGCTCCTGCGCGAATCAGTTTAGCGGCTACAGCATAAATGGTGCTGCTCTATATGCAGCAAGAGATTTTTCACCAGGCTCAGACATGATCGCTATCAGCCCCTGGGCTGATAGGTTTGGCTTGACTGCCCAACTCTGCGTTATGTTAATATGCATTAACCGATCACGCCGGGCCTTCGGACAAAAATTTGTCCCAAACTAAATTACAAGGAGGCTTTAATGATTAACCTACCAGACTTTTTTGAACATTACTGCCCGACCAAGATTGTCTCCGGACAACGCGCGGTCAGCAATGTACCTTTTGAAGCCGGACGCCTGGGCTGCACCAGGGCCTTTATCATCACCGAAAAGGGCCCGGCCCAGGATAATATTCTGAAATCAGTTAAACAGGCTTTTTCCGACTCCCGGATGCAGATCGGCCATATCTTTGACGACGCCATCAGCCAGCCCCACACCGGGACGGCCGCCAAAGTGGCCGACCTCTTCCTCAAAAAGGGCTGCGATGTCTTCATCGCCCTGGGCAGCGGCTACTGCATGGATATCGCCAAGGCCGCCAATATCATCCTGGCCGCCAAAGGCGGGAACCTGTCCCATATCAGCGCAAACAAGCAGGCCGTTCCCGGCAATCTCTATCCCATGATCGCCATTCCGCTGGCCTTCACTGCCGGCAATCAGCACACCGGATTCACGGTGATCCATGACGAGGACAGTCGTGAAAAGCTGTTTATCGCAGCCGACAGCCTCTATCCCAACATGGCGGTCATTGACCCGCGGGCAGCCTTGAATGCCGACCAGGGAGTCATATCCGCCTATGCGCTCAGAAACCTGGCGCTGGCTATTGACGCCTACTTCATGCAGGACAGCAATCCGGTGGTGGGAATCTACGCCAGAAGCGCCGTCGAGCTGCTGCGCAAATATGCCCCGGCCAAGGCCCGCATCACAAACAAAAAGGACAGTGACTCGGCCCTGGCCAATGCCGCCATGTTTGCCGGCATTGCCTTTTCACACCGCGCAAACGGCCTGATTGCCGCCTGTGCCTGGGCCATTGAGGAGACCTGCGGCCTGAGCGCCGAGAAAACCCTTCCCGCCCTGCTGCTGGCCGGCTTCGATTTTTATGCGGGCAAGAACCCGGAGGAGACCATCGGCCTGGCCGGAATACTGGCCGGCTCCGGCGCCTTTCTGGAACATGAAGGTGCGGTTGCGGCCGTCAGCCGCAAATTTTCGGATCTGTGCCAAATGATCACTGACGGCAGCGGAAAGCAGACCGGCCTTGCCGGCCTGAGCGCCGCGGATCTCAAACAGGCTGCCAAGGCGGCGGCTACCGCCGACAACCCGTTCTTCAAATCCGGTGCCTTCACTGCCGCGGATGCCGCCGCAGTCATGAACGCCGCCCTGTAAGGAGGAGCCACTATGATAAACAAAACCATATCGCTGATCAAGGATGCGCCCGGCTATTGCGCCCTGGAGTCCGGCGCCAAAAAGGCCTACATCGATGTTGTGCTGCGGCTGCTGGGTCCGGCCTTTGAAGTGGTGACCGATCTTGTGCCGGAATGCGCCGACGAACTTGCATACTGGGAGGACGGCCGCCGTTTCGCCCTCGGCGTACTGCCGGAGGGTCCGGCCATCACCCTGGAAAAGAGAGATGGCAAAATCCGCTATCTGGGCACCGGGCTGCAGAATCCCAAGGTATCCCTGCTGTTCAAAAACCTGGACTGCGCCATGATGTGTTTCACCACCTACATGGGCACGGTCCAGGCCGCCGCCGAAAACCGCGTCCTGATTTCGGGCGACAACGGCATGGCCATGGAGGCTGTCAGGATTCTGGACCTGGTGGAGACCTATCTCTTCCCGCAGATCATCCTGAACATGAACTTCCGTCGGCCGCCCCGGCTCGATATCTCGCAGCGCATTACCAAGGCCCGTGTCTATGCCGGAGTTGTCCCGGCCGTCATCAGATCATTGATGTGATCAGGAGGAGATAACATGATAGTACCCAATTATTACCAGCACTTCTGTCCCGGCAAGATCATTGCCGGTTATGATGCCCTCAACAAACTGCCCGAGGAGATGCAGCGCCTCGGCTGCAAACGGGCCATGGTGGTTACCGACAAGGGCGTGGCCGGGGTCGGCCTCATCAAACATGTGGAAACGGCCTTCAAGGGCAAGGCTGAAAAAATCGTGCATGTCTTTGACGAGGCCCCGCCCGACTCCAGCAACCGGGCCGCCAACAAGCTGGCCAGGCTGTTCACCGACAACGACTGCGACATCTTCATCGCGGTGGGCGGCGGCAGCGCCATGGATACTGCCAAGGGCGCCAATATCGTTATCTGCGGCAACACCGACGACCTGCTCGAACTCCAGGGTGCCGAAAACATCGACTTCGACATGAAGCCGGTCATCGCGGTCCCCACCACCTCGGGCACCGGCTCCGAGGTCACCCGGGCGGCCATCATCTACAACGAGGAAAAAAGTGTCAAAATGCTCTTCGGGGCCGACAAGCTCTACCCCGACGCCGCCGTGCTCGATCCGCGCATGACCGCCACGGTCCCGCCCAAGATCACGGCCGCCACCGGAATGGACGCCCTGACCCACGCGGTCGAGGCCTACATCGACCTCCAGAAAAATCCCATTGACGACACCTACGCCAGAACCGCCATCGAACTGATCGCCAAATATCTGGTGCGGGCCACCGAAAAAGGCGCCGAGGACCTGGAGGCCCGCCTGGGAATGGCCGTGGCCGCCAACTTTGCCGGCATCGCCTTTTCCAATGCCATGGTGGGGGTGGTGCACTCCACGGCGCACGCCTGCGGCGCGGTCTGCCATGTCCCCCACGGCGTGGCCAATGCAATCCTGCTGCCCTGGTGTCTGGAGTACAACATGGACAAGGTGGCGCCCTATATCGCCGAACTCTCGGGCCCCCTGGGCGCCGACCCCGAATATCTGGAACCCGAGGAGCAGGCCCGCATCACGGTCCAGCTGATCCGCAACCTCCTGGCCCGTCTGAGTGACATCAGCGGCCTGCCCATCCGTCTGCGGGATGCGGGCGTGACCGAGGACAAGCTGCCGCTGATCGCCCGGACGGCCATCAATGACGGCTGCCTCTTCTATAACCCCGAAGAGGTCACCTTTGAGGATGCGCTGAGCATCCTCAAAAAGGCCTATTAAAAATCACGGCGGGCGGGTTACCGCCCGCCAATTCACAAGGCGGGATAAACGCGATGAAAAATAAATATGTCAACCGCTCAAGGATCTCAGAAGCCAAGTTCCGTGAACTGGTGAAATATTTCGCCCTTGATCTGGATGCCTACAAGATCGCGGCCCTGACCGGACTCAACCGCAACACGGTCAACCGCTATACCCGCCTGATCCGTGAAAGGATTGCCGAGGCCTGTGACCGGGAGTCGCCCTTCATCCTGCGTGAGCTTAAAACGGAAAACGTCTGCGCTCCGGCCGACCTCCCCGGGAGCGCCCGCAACACCCTCTTCGGGATCACCGAACGCAATGCAAAAATCTATACCGAGGTTGTGCCCGAGGAAAACCGCGAGCTGCTGCAGGCCGCGATCCGCGGCAAAGTCGCCCCGGAGACCGTGGTCGGCAGCAGCGGTTACCACTGGCGCGGTTATGACGGCCTGGTGGACCTCAAGACCAAGAAACATTACCGCATCAACCGCAATCAGTCGCCGGACTCCGCCCCCCGCACCATCAGCCGGGTGGAGTCTTTCTGGGCCTTTGCAAAAAAACGCATGCTGCTGCAGTTTCAGGGAGTGCCGGAATCCACCTTCCACCTGCATCTCAAGGAGTGTGAATTCCGTTTCAACAACCGCGACCGGGACATCTACACCACCCTGCTGCAGATGCTGCGCGAAAACCCTTTGGACTGACCCAATGGTTGCATTGAGGGTCCGGTTCTCTCCGGCCGGACCGCGTTTTTTGATGATCGATTATGTTCCATGTCTTGATATTTTACTTAATGGTAGTCCCGAGTTCTTACGCTGGCCATGAAGTTTATGGTGTCATTGCGAGGAACCCAGCGACGTGGCAATCCCGTGCGAGATAAATTAGGATAATGGGTTTTTGCGGTGCTGTGGTTGGTTGTCACTGACCACGATTGGGGGATTCCAGATGGTTCCCGATCAGCCTTCCCGCCCCCAGGCTGCTAAGCACCAGCGGAATCAGCCCGGCCATCCCCCATGCGCCATAGTGTCCCAGACCCCTTGCATCGGTCAGCAGGCCTTCACTTTTCAAGACCCGGTTCATAGCATGACCGAAGGGCAGCAACACCAGCACCGCGGTCAAAACCCCGGGAGTATAACGCCGCAGCATGACGGCTTGGCCGATATGCACAAAGGCATGCAGATAGAGCATGGCAAAACAGATCAGGAAGAGATCAGCCTGACGGCCTTTTTGCGGCTTGCGGGCCACCGGCAGAGTGACCGCCAGCAGAATCGTGAAGATAATCAACACTGCAATGGAAAACTGCAATGTATTGACCTTATGACTGTTAAGCATCTTTTGCTGCCACGTAAAACGGCCAATCCACCGTTCCATTTCCGGCAGGTTGGCCTGCAACCAGGATTCAATGGTTAAGATCTCTTCAGCGTCATGCACCAGAAAGATGGCAGGGGTCAGAAGGATCATTTGTTTGATCATGATGTGCCCATCTTAGCAGTTTTTTGCGGGTCGGGTGTGCAGAATTTTTTATGCTCATGAGGTCCATGTGGGTTGGGTTTGTTGCGGTTGGTTTTCTCTGGCGCCGCTTTTCAGATCTGGACCGGAAACCTTCGGAATTTGCAAAGTCATCCCTCCCCTGGCGGGAGGGATTGAGGGAGGGGGTGATGGGAACTTGGTCTGTCGACTGATTTCCTACCCGCCAC
>CAYWBU010000045.1:15939-16148 GCA_964456565.1 uncultured Bacteriovoracaceae bacterium
GGTTTGGTGCGACCCTAGTCGTTAACCTAGTCGTTATGAAACTAGGGACGAATTCACAACTCCTACCCCCCAATAAACACCGCCGGCGAAACCCCAAACCGCCGACTAAGCGCCTCGATCTGCCGCAGATTCAGCTTGCGCTTGCCCCGCAGGACCTCGGAGACAACCCCCTGGGTGCCGATCTCTTCGCGCAGATCCACCTGTTTCAA
>CAYWBU010000046.1:0-15779 GCA_964456565.1 uncultured Bacteriovoracaceae bacterium
CGGTGCCAAAGGGGGTTTATGGGGCCATATTTCAGGATAATATATGTATATACAGTATGTTATAAAATCGGAGCTCCGGGCGGATCTCTCGGGCTACAAGGCTGCGGTTACCCTTTTGTAATTTGAATTACAGGTTTTGCGGAATTGGGGTTACGATTTGGTAATCAAGATGGGTTCCGGCTACTAACTATGTCGACTGCTCGAAAATATTGTCGAATTCCCGACTGAGCCGCAGAAAATCAGCCGCAGAAAGCTCCTGAGGCCTTGCATCAAGCCGGATATCAGCGGCATCAGCCAGCCGGCAGAGATTTTCCCGTTCCATTCCGGGCAGCGTCATCAGCGAATTCCGCAGCATCTTGCGGCGCTGGCCAAAGGCTTGGTGGACAATCCGGCGAAAGCTGTCTGACGGAACGATAGTTTGCGGACGCGGCACAAGCCTGATCACGCACGAATCAACCCGCGGGCGCGGACGGAAATTTCCCGGCCCCACCACAAAGCCCATTTCGGCCGTCCAGTTAAGCCCCACCAGTACCGTCAAGGCCGAATAATCCCGGCTGCCCAGCACTGCACAGATCCGCTCCCCGACTTCCTTCTGCACCATGAAGACCATCATCCTGATCTGTCCGGACAAGCCGGCCAGCCTAGCAATCACTTCGGTGGAGATATTATAGGGCAGGTTGGCGATAACCTTGGCCTGGGCCGGGATCAGTTCCGGCAAAGCCTGATCGAGGATATCGGCATGCACGATCCTGATGCGGGAATCACCCGCATACCCATTAATCAGTTCCGCGGCCAGGTTGTCATCTTTTTCAACCGCCACAACCCGGGCATCCCGGGCCAGCAGCTCGGCGGTCAGAGCCCCTTTTCCGGGCCCGATCTCCACCACGGTATCCTTGTCGGTAACAAGCCCGAATTCGGCTATCTTTTCCACAATACCGGAGTTAATCAAAAAATTCTGTCCCAGAGACCGCTTTGCCTTCATACTGTCCTCATTGTTAGCAATTACTGGCATACAACCGTCATCATTTGCCAGCAGTTTTTAAAAAAATCCCGGGCATCCAGCCCGGGTCCTCTTTGTCTGCCTGAGACTTTCCCGTCCAATCCGGAAGTTCTCCCTACTCAACCCCTCCGCGAGGATCGGTCCACAGTGAGGGATCAAAACACTGCACCGTGTAGGTCGAACTGCCCTCCAGTTTGAGGTAGGGACGAATCTGATTAATGAGTCCGAAGCTCATCCCCTTGATCTGAATGAGATCCGTGACCTTTGAAAAAGGTCCGTTCGCATTTCGAAATACGACAATAGTCTCCGCATGCTCCCGGCTGATCCCCGGCAGCATCTCCAGCGCATCAACCGATGCTGTGTTCAGATTAAGTTTTCCTTGCACATGGACATCTTCAGCGCTGAATGCCGCACCCGCCAGCACCAAAATAAAACAAACCGCTCCTGCCAACACATTCCTCATGACCGCCCTCCTCTGACATAAAATGGAGAAGCCGTTCAAAGATGCATTAGCCTGACTATTGACCAATTATAAAACCGGCCGGAAACAAGTCAATTCGCAAGCAGCACTCAAAATATCAGGAAGGAACCGACCAGCGGGACACCGCATTCATATCCGGGGCGGCATAATTTTTTTCCTGGAAATCCCGGATGGAGGCCATGCCGATCATGGCGGCATTATCGGTACAGTAGCGCGGAGATGGAGCATAGAAGGCAAAGCCCAGTTCTGCGGATTTTTCCTGAAGTCTTTCACGCAGGGCACTGTTACAGGCCACCCCGCCCGAAATTACCAGCCGCTCCATGCCGTGATCCTGCAGGGCCCTGACCAGCTTGTGCACGATCACGTCCACGGCAGCCGCCTGGAAAGCCGCGGCAATCTTGGGAATATATTCCGCCTTGCCCGGAGCCGGGGTCTTGGCCCGCGGAACACCCGAAAATTTCAGATCCATTTCAGGAAAGATCTTGAGGCCCATCACATGATTCAACACTGCGGTCTTCAGGCCCGAAAAACTGAAATTATAGGAATCATCGTTTACCATCGGCCGCGGCAGCTCAATCTCCTGGTGATCAACTCCCTTGGAAATCCGATCAATGATCACACCTCCCGGATATCCCAGATCCAGCAGTTTGGCCACCTTGTCAAAGGCCTCACCGGCAGCATCATCCAGGGTCTGTCCCAACTGACGTACCTTGGAAGGCGATTCCACCAGATAAATCGACGTGTGTCCGCCGGAAACCACCATGCCGATATAGGGATAATCAAAGTCGTGTTCAATCCGGGCGGCCGTCAGGTGGCCCTCAAGATGATTGACACCCACCAGCGGCACACCCAGACCATAGGCCAAAGCCTTGGCATAGGAGATTCCTACCAGCAGCGCACCCACCAGGCCCGGGCCCTGAGTCACGGCCACACCATCAATCCCGTCCAGATCGATCCCGGCCTCTTTCAGGGCCTGCGCAACAACCGGACCAATCAATTCAACATGCCGGCGCGAGGCAATCTCGGGTACTACCCCGCCAAAGGCGGCATGGTCCTCAATCTGGGTTGCAACAACATTTGAAATGACTTTCCCATCGTCCGAGACCACTGCGGCGGCGGTTTCGTCGCAGGACGACTCGATAGCAAGAATTTTCATGATCGTTTTTTCTCTATATCCAGGTAAAAATTGACCACCGGGTTACTGCCGCGCATGGCCGAAATCCGGAAGCGCTGCACCCCGGGACGCACGGGGGATCCGTAGCGCGGTAACAGTTCCGAGGTGCGAATGTCACAGCCCCGGTCTTCACCGATGTTGTCATTCCAGTCAGACACAAAGCCCTTGAAGTTCACATTCAGGCCGTGGTCGGAGGTCCCCTTGTATACCAGATCCTTCAGGTTGATGACCGCGCCTTTCTGCACATTAAGGACCTCGCCGGGTTCCAGCGCATAACAGGCATTGTCCACCGAGAGTACCAGCCAGGTCCGGTTTTTCACCGGAATGACATCAACGAAGAGCCGACCGCACGGGAACATGTCCTTACGGATCTCAATACAGGTTGATTTTTCAATATTGAATTCCTTGCCGGTATCATTGATATGGCCGTGGCCCTGAATATCGGCCACAACTCCCCGTTTGTAGTTTGACTTGATGTCCACAACCTTGATGCGGTCATTGCGGTTTACCACAATATGCTGGTCGTCCCTGACCGCCACGGGGTTGGCCCCATTGATCGACAGCAGTGCATATTCCATCATGGGCGGCTCAATATAGACACTGGGATGATCCGGCTCAATCCCAAATTCCTGCATGAAGGCATTGACCACCATGGTCTGGAACACCACCCGCTTGCGGAAATCGCGGATGGATTTGGATGTCTCGGCGGCAAAGGCCGGCTTGCCCAGTTCGGTCAGCATGTAGAAGGTGGCCGACTTGCGCTGTTCCTTGTGGATACTGTCGGCATCGGCCGTCTTATGATTATTGAAATGGAACCGGTATTCCTCCTCATGAATGGAGGAGTTTACCCGTTTAATCACATTTTCGGCGATCCCCTCCAGGTCCAGGACCTTGCCGCTGGCGGTGACATATCTGGCGGTATCGGCGATGATTGACTGCCCGAAGCGCCTGGGGTTATGAACCTCGTCAATATATTCCGGGTGATAAAAACCAGACCCGTCATGCATGTTAAGGAAGCAGTCGGCCTCCCGCATGAGTTCCTTGATCTTTTTGACCACCTCACTGTCAGGGTCGTAGGACGGAACCTTGGCAAACTTGCGGTTCATATCCCCATTGGGTCCCCGCTGGTTGACCAGAATGGAATAGAGATTGGCCCGCGGCACCACGATCAGGTTTCCGCGTTTCAACTGCATGTCGGCATAGAGATCGGCGGCCAGATACCCCCCGGGTTCATCCCCCTGGATGCCGCCCATCAGCATCAGGGTCGGACCGTTTTCCCGTCCGTAGATGCGATAGACATCAAGCTCGTGGTCGGTTCCGCCAAAAAAAACCTCATGCTTGACTGCGGCATGGGCAGGCATCAAAGGCAGAAAGAAAACTATACTTGCCAGAACGGCTGTCAGGATCTTCTTCATCTTATTGGATCTGCTCCCTGTTCACGGGCATCACAAGCCGCAGCCGGCCTTCATCGTCAAAGACATAGAAGGTCACCAGGGTCCAGGCCTGCAAAGATTTCGGCGGATTGACCCTCATCGGCTTGAAATTACGGATACTGAAGGCCATGCCGGCATCTTTGTCATCCGGCACACCGCCGGTCAGAGGCACCGCCGGATAACTCAACTGGACATTGCCTTCCTTGAATACCGCAAAAAAATAGCCCGTTACCGGATGTTCCGTTCCCGGATTGATATTTTCCAGTTTAAAACTGAGGGCGCCCGCGTCAAACATCATCTCCGTAACCTCCACCGTCGGCGGATGCAGTTCCGGCAACTCGGAAAAGCTGGTCAAGGGTGCCGTCGGCTGATGCCTGATAGTGGTGCTCATTTTCTTTTTAAGTGAGATGATCTTCTCATCCTTGCGGGCAATACTGATATTGAGATCCTTGATCTCAGCGGCCTGCCGGTCGATCAGCAGCTGGTGTTCATTACAGGTTCCATACAGGTAATACACCGAAATACTCACCGCAAGCAAAGTCACCAGCAAGGCCACTGCCAGGGCCACAAAAAGCCTGACCCACAGCGACCGCAAGGTCATGATCGCCTTCCCGCCGGTGGGACGCATGATTATAATCTGATACGGTTCACGATTCATTGTCCAACCTGTCCCAGCTTTCTTTAGCTATCCTGAAACCGCTGTCCGTTGCCACCAGATGCAGTTTCTTGATTCCCATGTCCTCATAGATATCCGAAGAGAACAGCTGCCGGGCCTCAACATCATAATACACGCCCGAGCGCCTGATGTTAACATCTTCCAGTACAACATCGATATTTGAGTAGCGCTGGATGTTATGCTGCTTGCGTTCAAAATAGGCATCCAGCTGTGGGAAACTCTCCATATAGTAGGACTTCATCTTGGCCATATCTTTATTTTTCCAGGCCGCCAGCCACTCGCCCAAAAAGGCCATTACATCTTTTTCGCGTTTTTCCTGCATGGTCTCAACCAGTGGCTGCCACACCAGGGCTTCCCCGATCGGGACAAAGCGTTCGTTCACGATCCTGGGCGAATCGTCCTGTTTATCGATATAAAGATATTTGACCCCGGTGCTCTGATAGGCATCGCCCGCAAAATCCATCAGGAAATATGCCAGCACATAGCGGTCGGCTTCCAGAATCCTGAGATCCGTAATATTGATATCAATATGCCGGTAACGCCGGAACAGCGTTTTCTTGTAACCGATGAACTCATTCAGGTCTGATTTGGTTTCCACATCGTAAAACTGCGGCGAATAGCAGTTTTCATAGGCCTGGATATCCATATCTTCCCAGGAAGTTTTCCAGGCCTCCAGAAAATTCCTGTACTTTGCCGCCCGCTTTTCAACCTCGGGTTCCGGCTGCACATCCATGCGCTGCAATGTGATCACCGGAGTCCAGTACGGATGCAGATAGGGTGAAAGCTTGCGCAAATCGGCATTGGTAAGCGAGACACAACCCTTGGTGTCGGTTTCATCCAGGGGAATCACCCGACCGTGGATCCAGATTCCGTTACCGTTCTTGCCCTTGGAGACATCCACCGGATTGGGATAGTCCAGCACATAGGCCCGCCAGCCATAGATCTCCGGCAGACGGCTGCCGTCAATCATGCTCTCGGGGAAATAAACCCCCTCGGGTGTGCGCTTGTCCCCCTGTACCATCTTGTCTCCGGGATTCATGCCGGTCGAACATGGCAGTTCGATAACTTCGGTCCGGCCGTTGTAAAGATGCAGCTTCTGAGCCGTCTTATCCACACAAATAGAATAATGGCCGTCATTTACCAGCAAAAGTGATGCCGGCACCCCGTCCTGCGCCGCCAGATCGACCGCAAGACAAAACCAGAATATAACAGCTGCAAAAACTACGAATCTTCTATCCATAAAAAATTACAGATCTTCTCGGCTTATAATCGCTGAAACTTTATGTCCGCGGGCTTCAATCGCCTCCTTGCCCCCCTCTTGCCTGTCTAAAACGGCAATTACACTGTCAACCTTTAATCCCCATGATTCGATACGTTCGATGGCCTTGAGCGTGCTGCCGCCGGTGGTAATGACATCTTCCACCACCACCACGCGCTCACCCTCGGCAACCGGACCCTCGATCCAGTTGCGGGTGCCGTGGCCTTTGACTTCTTTCCTGACGATGAAGGCCTTCAGCTCACGACCGTGAGCAAAGGCCGCCATGCTTGCGGCCGTGGCAATGGGGTCGGCCCCCATGGTCATGCCGCCCACCGCCGCAACGTCCCGGTCCGCAATCATCTCGGTGATCAGCGCTCCGATCAGGGTGGCGCCCCGCCCGGGCAGCGTTACCTTGCGCAGATCCACATAGAGATCGGATTCCTTGCCGGACGCCAGGGTAAATTTTCCGTACCTGACCGCATCCTGTTTGACCATCTCCACCAGTTCGCCCAGCTTACTCATGGAACACCCTCTTGAAAATAGTATCAACATGCGCCAGATGATGATTGAGATCAAAAAGCTCATCAATCTCTGCGGCGCTCAAATATTTGGCAATGTCGGCATCGGTCATGAGCAGCTCTTTAAAATCGCCCCGGCGTTCCCAGACCTCAAGGGCATTACGCTGCACCCAGCGGTAGGCCTCATCTCTGGCCATTCCGGCATTAACCAATGCCAGCAACACTCCTTGCGAATGCCACAATCCGCCTGTAAGCTCAAGGTTTTTCTTCATATTTTCAGGATAAAGCACCAATCCGTCCAACATACGCGTCAGTCGGCACAGGGCAAAATCTGTCAGAATCGTGGCATCCGGCCCGATCACCCGCTCAACGCTGGAATGGCTGATGTCGCGCTCATGCCAGAGGGCCACATTTTCCATGGCACTCATGCTGTAGCCCCGCAACAGCCGCGCCATACCGGTGATATTCTCCGAAAGGATGGGATTCTTCTTGTGCGGCATGGCGCTTGAGCCCTTCTGCCCCTTGCCGAACGGCTCCATGGCCTCCAGCACCTCGGTGCGCTGCAGATGTCTGATTTCCACCGCAATCTGTTCCATAGTGGCGCCGATAATGGCCAGGACCGCAAAAAACTGGGCATGCCGGTCACGCTGAATCACCTGGGTGCTGATGGGCTCGGGTTTCAATCCCAGCTTGCGGCACACATAGTCCTCAACCTCGGGCCTAATGTTGGCGAAGGTGCCGACCGCGCCCGAAATCTGACCGTATGAAATCTCCTCCAGGGCATCCTGCATCCGCTTGAGGTTACGCTCCATCTCCGCATACCACAGCGCAAATTTCAGCCCGAAGCTGACCGGCTCGGCATGAATGCCGTGCGATCGTCCCATGGCCGGCAGGTCCTTGGTCTCATAGGCCCGCCGCTTGAGCACCTCCAGCAGGGCCTTCAAATCTTCTATAATTATTTCGCCGCTCTCCTTAAGCTGCAGGGCCAGCGCCGTATCCAGCACATCCGAACTGGTCAGCCCCATATGGATATAGCGGGAATCATCGCCGCCCACATATTCGGCCATGCAGCTGACAAAGGCGATCACATCATGGCGGGTCTCGGCCTCGATCTCGGCAATCCGCGCCACATCAAAACCGGCCCTGTCCCTGATATTGGCGGCACTTTCGGCCGGAATCCGACCCAGTTCCGCCCAGGCCTCGCAGGCCGCAATCTCAATTTCCATCCACTTGGTATACCGGTTTTCATCCGACCAGATTCGTGCAAGCTCGTCTCGGGTGTATCTCGCTATCATCAGTATCTTCCTCTCCGATCTATCATATAATTACTGCCCTCAAGTTTCTTGAGGCAGGTCTTTATCTCAGAGACATCTCTAGATATCTGGCCGTAATGGGCATACCGTCCGTCGACATTGAGCACCACCGCAATGGAGATGGTCATAATCGGGAACTGTTTCACATTACCGGACCTGTCCTCCGATGTAATCCAGCCTTTGGCCAGATCCTCCTCGTTGTAAAAGTTTTTGATTATCATGTCAAAGCGTGTGACAATATCCTCACACAGGGCCGCAACCTCCCTGACCGGACACATGAAGATAAAATCATCACCGCCGATATGGCCGACAAAAGAAGGATCACGTTTGACATCCTTGACCGCATTGGCAATTATGCGCGCCGTGGCCAGCAGGACCTCGTCGCCCCGCGAAAAACCGTAACAGTCGTTAAAGGGCTTGAAATGGTCCACATCCACCCAGGCAATCGCCACATCCTTATGTTCATCAAAGAGCTGCTGCGAATAACGGATGATGGATTCATTTCCCGGCAGTCTGGTCAGCGGATTGGTGTCCAGCTCCCGTCCGGCGCGCGCCACGATAAAACTAAGCCGCTGCCTCACGGCAGCGGCCTTGGATGTTGTCAGGATGAAATCATCCAGCGGCACCTCATTCCACGCCACCGTTTCCAGTTCCTTCATGGTCAGCACCGCCACTACCGGCAGATGCCCGTAGACCGTATTACTCTTGAAATCCCCCACCAGATGCGAGCCCTCTTCCAGAATAAAGGAGCCTTCCACAAAAATCACATCCGGCGGTTCCATAAAGATAAAGGAGATGGCATCATGGATACTGTGCAGAAAATGCACCTCCGCAAAAAAACTATCCATGGCCTGCCTGAGGTTCGGAGCCAGCTTGTCTTTAAGGATCACAACAGCTTTCAAACGCACACCCCTAATCTGACAGATTTGTTGTCGCTGCCTCCTCAAGATCATTCTTAATCAGCAACATCAGTTCGTCAAGGTCCAGCCGGTCCATATTCAAAAAATCCCAGGCCTTGGGATTGATTCGCGGGACCCACATATCGCCGCCGTTGCCGACACCAAAGGTCCGCACGATGCTGTTGGCAATATGTACCACCGCCACCCGCTCCCTCAGGCTGACCGCACTTTCAAAATCATGATGACAGGCAATCGGCACCGCCAGTTTCTCGGGCAGATTCCACTCCTTGGCCAGCCAGGAACCCACGGACGAATGGTCAACACCCAGGATCTCCTGCTCCGCATCCTTGAATGCGATGCCCTTCTGCTCCACCAGGCCCGCGATCTGGTCATAGTCCTCACTGAGGGACACCTTCACCAGCACCTTGCCGATATCGTGCAGCAGCGCCGCGGTCGAGATCTCTTCCGGATCTTCAAGCCCCAGCTGCCGGCTGATGGTGCCGGCCACAATGGCGCTGCCCAGTGAATGCTCCCAGAGACCCACCATGGATTTTTCCATCAGTTCAAAGACCGAGGCCGAAAAAACCACGCCCTTGATAACGTCAAAACCAAGCAGGATAATGGCGTGACTGATGGATGAAATCCGTCCCGGAAATCCGTAGAAGGGCGAATTGACCAGCCGCAGCACCTTGGCCCCCAGGATCTGGTCCGAGGCGATCAGCTGTCCCACCTCCTTGGCCGAGGCATCGGGTTCTTCCACCATGGCCGTAAATTTTTCCACCACAAACGGCAGGGTCGGCAGGCTCTGCATCCGCTTGGTGATAGCCTTCAGTTTTTCAGCCTTACTCATTGCCATCATCCTCCTGCTGGGCCGCTTCTTCCTCCGGTTCTTCTTCATCCGCCATAAAGGCCTTCTCTGCCGCTTCCTTGATCCTCTCCATCAGGAGGTCTCCCTGGACATGCTGGAACCGCTGCTTCATTTCAGCCACCAGCTCCTCCCGGGTCTTGACATCCCCTCCCAGATCAACCGGATTGCCCTTCAACACCACGGTTTCGATCCGCATGCGCATCAGGCGCTCGATGATTGTATCATTGAGCTCGGCACCCTCGGCACACAGGGGCATGCCCTTTTCATTCAGGACGGGCTTTGCCAGGACCATTCCCGGCTTTACAAGTTTAAGGGGAACCCTCTGCATCTCTCCTCCCTAACGGATCCGGCTGCCCGGCTTGGGTTCACGATCAAAGGCCAGCAGGCTCAGCCGGCCATCGGCCGTGTCAGTTGCCAGCAGCATTCCCTGGCTCTCGATTCCCATCAGCTTGGCAGGCTTCAGATTGGCAACCACGGCCACAAACTTCCCTTCCAGTTCCGCCGGGTCATACGATTTGGCAAGCCCGGCAACGATCTGGCGTTCACCATCCACATCAACCTTGAGTTTCAGCAGTTTTTCAGATTTTTCAACCCGTTCGGCACTTATGATCCGACCGACCTTGATTTCAACCTTGCCGAAATCCTTGATATCAATCAGATTGTCATTGCTCTCCGGCTTGGCCGGTTTGACAGCCGGTTCGGCTTCCTTGCGCTTTTCAACCCTGGGGAACAGGGCCTTGGGAATGGCGATCCCGATCCCCGGCTCAAGCGCCCCGAACCTATCCAGGTCGGCCAGGGACAGCTGTTTCTCAATCCCCAGCGCTCCCAGCACAGCCGTAGCGGTCGCCGGCATTACGGGCTGGACCATGGCCGCTATATAGCGCAGGGATTCCATCAGGTTGTACATGACCGTTTTAAGGCGTTCGGGATCATTCTTGGCCAGGGTCCACGGCGCCATCTGATCGATATATTTATTGACCGCCGCGACAAATTCCCAGGCCGCCATCATGGCGTTATGCAGTTCCACTTTTTCCATACGGCTGCGGTAGTTGCAGACGGCCTGCTGCGCCATGGCAATCAGGGCCCGGTCTTCTTCCTGCAGATCGGCCGCCGCGGGCAGCTCGCCGCCGAAATATTTCTTGAGCATATTGGTGCTGCGGCTTACCAGGTTACCAAGATCATTGGCCAGATCGGCATTGTAGCGCTCAATCATGGCATCTTCGCTGAAGTTGGAATCCAGCCCGAAGACCATCTCGCGCACCAGAAAATAGCGGAAGGCGTCCAGACCGTACTTCTCCTTGAGTTCCAGCGGCTCAACCACGTTGCCGAGCGACTTGCTCATCTTGGCGGCATCCACATTCCAGTAACCGTGGACATTGAGATGCCGGCAGGGCTCCAGCCCCATGGATTTCAGCATGGTCGGCCAGTAGATGGCGTGCGGTTTGAGGATATCCTTGGCGATCAGGTGCTGGGCAGCGCCCCAGTAGCCTTCAAAGACCTCACCGTCGGGATAGCCGATGCCCGTGATATAGTTTATCAGGGCGTCAAACCAGACATAGCAGACATATTCACTGTCAAAGGGCAGTTCGATGCCCCACTCCAGTCTGGTTTTGGGCCTGGAGATGCAGAGATCGTCCAGCGGTTCCCGCAGCATCCCCAGAACTTCGTTGCGGTAGCGTTCCGGCCTGATAAAATCAGGATTTTCATTGATGTACTCCACAAGCCAGGGCCTGTATTTCTCCATCTTGAAAAAATAATTCTGCTCCTGCACATATTCAAGCTCGGTCTGATGAATAGGGCACTTGCCGTCCTCTATTTCGTTGGGGGCGATGAACCTTTCGCAGCCCACACAGTAATGCCCGCCATACTCACCGAAATAGATATCACCCTTGTCGTAAACCTTCTGCAGGATCGACTGCACCGTGGCCACATGCTCCGGGTCGGAGGTCCGGATAAAGCGGCTGTACTCAACATTCATCTCGGGCCACATGGCCCGGAAAAGGGCGCTGTTTTCATCGGCCAGTTCCTTGGCCGTGGTGCCCTTCTTTCTGGCGGTCTCCACAATCTTGTCGCCATGTTCATCCGTCCCGGTCAGAAAAAACACATCCCGGCCGGCCATGCGGTTGTAACGTGTCAGCACATCGGCGATCACGGTCGTATACACATGCCCCAGATGCGGTCTGGCATTCACATAGTAGATGGGAGTGGTAACATAAAATCTATCGCTCATTTAGGCATCGCTACTTTTGTTTCTGGGTCTCCGGCGCGGCCGGCGCTTCTGTTCGCCGGCGGGTTTCTGTTCGGCCGGCTTTTGCGGGGCCGCATTGCCGGCCGCCGCATTCTGGGGTTTCTTGTTTTTATTGCGCGAACGGCTGCGCGGCCGGCGGCTGCGTTTACGGCCCTCACCTTCCGAAGCGCCCTCGCGGGCCTGTCTGGCTGAAGGCCGTCGTTCGCTCTTCTTAGCGCCGGACTGTTCCGTCTTCCTTTCAGAGCGGCCCGCATCACCGGCGGCAGATTCAACCATCTCCGCACTGTCAAGGCTGAGGAACTCCTCCTCGGTCATGGCATCCGCGGCATTGCACTTCAGGAACCGCCGGTCTTCAAGGCGGGCCACAAAGGTCTGTTCGATTACGTTGATACTGACGACCGATCCGGCGCCCTGACGCACGTAGACCTTTTTGCCCACCTTGGGAAGATTGGTGATCAGGTCCGAATATACATCTTTTTCATAGGCCAGGCAGCATTTCAGTTTGCCACAGATCCCCGAGATCTTGGTCGGATTGAGGGTCATATTCTGATATTTGGCCATCTTGACCGATATGCGCTGAAAATTGCACAGATAGGCATTACAGCACAGCTCCCGGCCGCAGGCCCCGATGCCGCCCAGCATGGCGGTCTCCTGCCGCGTTCCGATCTGCCGCAGCTCAATCCGCATCCGGTATTTCTCCACCAGATCTTTCAGCAGGTCCCGGAAATCGACCCGGCCGTCAGACGTGAAGTAGAAGGTTGTCTTGCTGTTATCAAAGGCCTGCTCAACCCGTACCAGCTTCATGGGCAGGTTACGCGCCTCAATCCGTTCCCGGCAGTATTTTTGATATTCCCTTTCCTTTTCCCGCGAACCCTCCATCCTGGCCAGGTCCTTCTCTTCCAGCTTGCGCACGATCGGCTTGATCTCTCCGAGTTTGGTCTCATCAACTTCCACGCCGGCCTCGACAACCCTTGCCACGGACTGTCCGACCTCGGTGTTGACCAGCACACTGTCACCCTTCCTGAGTTCAAGCTCTCCCGCGTCAAATATATAGGAACTGGGATTGGTGGGAAACCGCACATATACCAGCTTTTTTTGCTCTGCAGAATTTTCCATGCCGGGCATGTTAGCAATGTTATATTATATTTATCAAGAATATCTTTTATGATGGCGCGGCCTATTCCGGCAGCAACACCCGGATTGTCGACATAGCCCTCACACCCCGGGGCTGCTTCATCCAGACACTTTTTCCAGCGTGATCGTAAACCAGAATTCCGAACCGCCGCCCGGCCGCCCCCGCATACCGATGGCCCCGCCCATCATCTCAACATAGAGTTTGGCAATGGCCAGGCCGATTCCCGTGCCGCCGTAGCGTCTGGTATGCGATCCGTCCGCCTGGGTGAATGATTCAAACAGGTAATCTTTTTTCTCCTCGGGAATGCCGATGCCCGTATCCCGCACAAAAAACTGCAGCGTCACAAACCCGGCATGTTCATCCAGCCGCCGGACATCAATCGCCACACTGCCCTGCTCGGTAAATTTGACGGCATTATCCGCCAGATGAATCAGGGCCTGAAAGATCCGCAACGGATCGCCCACAACCCTGTCGGGGACATCCTCAGCGAGGTCACACGAATATTCAAGCCCCTTCTCAAGGGCCCGCATCCGGATATTCTTGAGGGCCTCATCAATCCGCCTGGAAAGAACAAACTCGCGGTTATTAAGCCCCAGCCGTCCCTCGCCCGCCTTTGAAAAATCCAGGATATCATTGATGACCTTCAGCAGGTCACCCGCCCGCTCATAGATAGTCCGGGCATATTCCTGCTGCTCCTCATCCAGATCCGAATCCAGCATGAGCTCCGCCATGCCCAGGACCCCGCTCATGGGAGTCCGCAGCTCATGGCTCATATTGGAAAGAAAATCACTCTTGGCCCGGCTGGCCGTCTCCACAACATTAAGGGCATCCTGCAGGATCGACTCCACCATCTTGCGCCCGTCAATCTCCTCTTCCAGCATGACATTGGTCTTCTGTAACTCCCTGGTCCGTTCCTCAACCTTTTTCTCGACCTCGGCATAGGCCTGCTGCAGGGCATCTTCGGCCCTTTGGCGTTCGGCGATCTCCTGCTCCAGCCTCGCATTGGTCTCCTGCAGAATCTTCTCGCGGCTCTCCACTTCGCGCGCCATGTGGGTAAAGCGTGAAAAGATCTCGCGCAACTCAAACTGCCGCACCTCCTTGTCCAGGCGATAGCCGTAATCTCCGGCCGCCAGCCGGTCGATGCCGCGCACCAGATCCATGAGCGGCTGTTTGAGAAAACGCGCCACCAGCACGCGGATGGCCACCGCCAGCGCCAGCACCACCAGCAGCAGCGTAATCACCCCGGACAGCAGCAATCCCCGGCTGTTCTGCCGGGCCTCACCCAGACTCAGCATGATGCGTACCCGGCCGACTACCTCACCGGCACGCCGGATGGCCCCCTCGCGCACAACCTGCAGGTTTGTCGAGAGCGGCAGCTGATCAAAAAAGACCTCCCCGTCGGCATCGGCAATATACAGGCCAGTCACCACTTCTTCGTGGATATAGGAAGACGCGATGCTGCGGATGCTCTCACGGTCAACGTTCCATACCGGCAGGGCCAGGGACTCCTGAAGCGTACTCAGATAAACATCCGCTTTGGCTTCGATCCGCTGGTAGGCACTGTGTGAAAAATTGATATAACTGATCGCAATAACTGCAACAGATACAACTATCACGGTAACGACAAGGTAGGCTGTCAAATCTTCACTTATAGATCGCTGGACCTTTTTCATATCTCGCTGTCCCGGACCGCCGGCCCGCTTCCTCCAACAGATTTTTCCATAATAACTATAATAAAGTTAAACACAACAGATAACATGCGCCAGCCCAACTTTTGAATCCATCCTTGAAATCGCCGGGAAAGGCCCTAATAAAACTACACAAATCAATAAACAAGACAGAGGTTTGTTATGGACACCAGCAAATTGACCCAGAAATCACAGGAGGCCCTGAGCGCGGCCCAGACCAAGGCGGTCCGCCACGGCCATGTTGAAATCGATGTCGAACATCTCTTCCTGGCCCTACTGGAACAGGATGACGGCCTGGTACCGCGGCTGTTTAGCCGGATGGATGTCCCGGCTGAATCTTTCGCAGCCGAACTGGAAAAAGAGCTGACATCCCGCCCCAGCGTCTCGGGCCCCGGGAATGAGGCCGGCAAGGTCTATGTCACCCAGCGCCTCAACCGCATCATCGTGGCGGCCCGCGACCAGGCCTCCAAGCTCAAGGATGAATATGTCTCGGTGGAACACTTCCTGCTGGCCATGGTGGAGGAGGGCACCTTCCATCCCGCCGGCCGCATCATGCAGCAGTTCAACATCACCCGCGACCGCATCCTGCAGGCCCTGACCGCCATCCGCGGCAATCAGCGCGTCACCTCCGACAATCCCGAGGCCGCCTACGAGGCGCTCGAAAAATATGGCATCGACCTGGTGGCCCAGGCCCAGCTCGGCAAACTGGACCCGGTCATCGGCCGTGACGATGAAATCCGCCGCGTGGTACGCATCCTCTCACGCAAGACCAAGAACAACCCGGTCCTGATCGGCGAACCCGGCGTGGGCAAGACCGCCATCGTCGAGGGCCTGGCCCAGCGCATCGTCGACGGCGAGGTGCCGGACACGCTCAAGGGCAAGCGCGTGCTGTCGCTGGACATGGCGATGCTGCTGGCCGGCGCCAAGTACCGCGGCGAGTTCGAGGAGCGCCTGAAGGCGGTCCTCAAGGACATCGCCGCCGACGAAGGCCAGACCATCGTCTTCATCGACGAGCTGCACACCATGGTGGGCGCCGGCAAGGCCGAGGGCGCGATGGACGCCGGCAACATGCTCAAGCCCGCGCTGGC
>CAYWBU010000047.1:0-1300 GCA_964456565.1 uncultured Bacteriovoracaceae bacterium
ATCAGATCCCGGTATTCGGTCCCCTGCACCTTGCCGCTGACAGCCTTGTCGATCCTGATCTGACTGAGGCTTTCCAGCCGACAGCGTACCGTCAGGGCATCATTATCCGGCAGCACCGTATTCCAGTAATCCACCGGCACATATTCGTTAAAAACGTCCCACTCCTCGTTTACGAGGGCATCCAGCACCTTGATCGCATCTTTAAGTTCCATAGCTAGTTTTCTCCGTTCTTCAGCAGGCCGCTGTGGCGTAACAGGGCTTCCGTTCGGGGTTCGCGCCCCCTGAAATCCCTGAATATATCCATGGGATGCCGCGAGCCGCCCAGGGCAAGGATGGTTTCGCGATAGCGGCGCCCGGTCTGTCTGATGGAAGCCTCAGAATCCAGGCCGGCCTCCTCAAAGGCGGCAAAGGCATCGGCACTGAGGACCTCGGCATATTTGTAGCTGTAGTAACCGGCGGCATACCCGCCGGCAAAGATATGTGTAAACGAACACAGGAACCGGTTATCCGCAAAGGGCGGCATCACATTGATCCGTTCGGCAATCCGCCGATGGATGTCAAAGGCGCTCTCGGGGCCGCCGGGCACAAAGCAACAGTGCACTTCCATGTCGGTCATGCCGAACTCCAGCTGTCGGATCATCTGGGTGCCGGAACGGTAGTTGCGGGAGGCCCGGATCTTGTCAAACAGCTCATCCGGCAGTTTTTCGCCCGTCTCGTAGTGACATGAAAGTCCAACCAGAGTCGGCTTGTGATAGCACCAGTTCTCCATAAACTGGCTCGGCAGTTCTACCGCATCCCACTCCACACCGTTGATACCGGCCACTCCGGCATCATCCACCCTGGTCAGCATGGCCTGCAGCCCATGGCCGAATTCATGAAAGAGGGTCTCCACCTCCTGAAAACTCATCAACGACGGCCGATTCCCGGCGGGCGGGGTCGAATTGCAGCACAGGTGTACCACCGGTAACCGCAGTTCACCATTGAACCAGCGCCGGCCCAGACATTCATCCATCCAGGCTCCGCCACGTTTTTCGGCCGGTCGTGAAAACGGATCAAGATAAAACGAGGCAATCCGGATATCATCCTCATATACATTGAAAAACCGCACATCCGGATGCCATACCGGGGCCCTTCCACGTTCCCGATACCATCGATTCCCATCCATCTGCGGATGAAAAGCGTCAACCTTTATGATTCAGGAGGGAGAAATGAAACGCCTTATTTCCGGCATCGTCATGTTCGTGCTGTTCGGGTGTGTCGCGTCCAATCCCAGCCTCAACCAGATTGATCGGTACGATTC
>CAYWBU010000047.1:1310-9264 GCA_964456565.1 uncultured Bacteriovoracaceae bacterium
ACCGTCGCCCGGGCGGGTATCGATGCCGAACAGTCTCTCCGCCAGCGAAAATAACCCGTCAAGCACCCCTTCCAGCGGGAAATATGGCAGCAACTCATCATCGGTATAGTCATAGCGTTCCTCACGCAGCCGTTCACTCCAGAAGGCGACGTCCCAATGCGCAAGTTCCTGATCAAATCCGCTGGCCGCGGCATATTCCCTGAGTTCGTCCAGATCCTTCTCGGCATAGGGCCGGGCCGCCTGATAAAGCTCTTCCAGCATCTGATCGATCTCCTGCACGCCGGAGGCCATCTTGGTTGCCAGCGAGAGTTCGGCATAGTTGGCATATCCCAGGATCCGGGATCGCTCCTGCCGCAGTGTCAGAATCCGGTCGATCAGGCCGGTGTTGTCCTCAGCCCCGGAAGAGGCCCGGGTCACAAAAGCACGGTAGACCTGCTCCCGCTGACGCCGGTTGCGGCTATGCAGCATAAAGGGCTGGAAGCTTGGAATATCGAGGGTAATCCGCCAGGGGCCCTGCTCGGGATCGGCATTGCGCCCCTGCGCTGCCTGATTGTAAGACTGGGCCGCCACATGTCTGAGACTTTCGGGCCAGCCGACGGTGTCCTCCGGATCGGTGACAATCAGTTCAAAGGCCTTGGTGGCATCCAGGACATGGTTTGAAAAATCCGTACTCAGCCGCGAGAGCTCCTGCGCTATCTCGCCAAAACGCTCTTTTTTTTCACCGTCCAGGGCCACTCCGGCCAGCTCGGCCGCCAGGATCTTCTTGTTTATTATGCGCCGCCGGCCTTCGTTGAGGGTGTCCCATTCGGCGCTGTCGCGCAATGCAAGCAGCCCGCGGTAGATCTTCCGGCTCTGTGAGATCCGCAGGGACAGGTCCACCACCGCGGGCAGGACCGCAGCATGGGCATCCCGCAGCTCATCGGAATTTTTCACTCCCAGCAGATGATTGACCGCCCCCCAGGAATATTCCCAGCTTATATCCATGTCCTCAAGCGGCTTAAGCAGCCCTTCCCAGGTGGGGGTGATATTTTTTTCCAGCTCATCCAGCCAGACTTCGGTATCGGCCAGAACGCGGCCCATGGCCGGCCCCACATGTTCCGGCAGGATAGAGTCAAAGGCCGGCAGGCCGGCAGTTGCCCGAAGAGGATTCTCAAGATCATTTTTATTCATATCAAATTTCCCGTAAGGTGTTTTGCCGCCTTGCAGCAGCTGTGCATACATATATATGCCGGCAGGTCTTGTTTCAAGCTATTGATAAAAAAAGGGAGGGCGAGGGATATGAATCATATCCCTCGGGGAAATAACAAAGGGCATTCAGTTTTAATGCGATATTGCGATAAAGCAGCGGCTGTCATCGTCATCCGCCCACAACAGTGCGGACGCGCCGGCCGCCTCACCGTCACCAACCTCTTCCGCCACAAGTTCCCGACTTTCATCGACATGTTCCTTGAGATAGGTGTTTAAGGTCGGATCCAGCTGATTGCCCGCCGGACCGATCCATTTCCAGGTGATATTTTCATCGGCGGTGTTGGCCGATGTGAATTCCAGGCGCGCCGGATGCTCGGCATCAATGAGAATGGTGTTTTCTGAGGGAGTCAGCAGCGGAATCAGATGCGGAAAATCCGAACCGGACAAGGACAGTCGGATGCGATGGCCGGCCTTGAACACGTTACAGGTCGGCCATAGTTCCAGATCATATTCATACAGCTCACCCGCATTAATATAGGCCGGATTGCGATCCCCCTTGTCATAGAACGGATCAAAAGGATCATATGCCGGATCACTCAGATGTTCATCCCGGGAGGACCAGGGCCGGTGCGATGCCCGCATCCAGCCCGAGCTCACATTACGCGCACGGCCATTGGGGAAGACATCCGTTAGCTCAGCCACCCACTGGACATCGCGGTCCTGCATACATTCAACCAGCAGGTTGGAATCAAAACCGAACATTGAATTGATCAGCCAGTTCACATACCACAGACTGGCGGCCTGGCCGGTAAATTCGGTCCGGGCCCAGAACTTGAGATGCAACGGGCCCACAATCTCCAGATCATCCTGCAGTTCTTCGGTGGTAAAGGTGGGCACATCCCATTCATCCATGCGCTCGTCTTCCCAGGGCATCAGGTAATCCACATCCTGTCCCATCAGCAGCTTGGAGGCCTGCGACATGATGGCCGGAGCTCCGGCCAGCCAGCGTACCGCCGACCGCGAGGTCAGGCCGTGCAGGTTATAGACGGAATGTTTCAGGACCGGATCATCTCCGCTGATATCCGCCACGGTCAGTTCGCTGACAAGCGAATACTGACTGGTATCATCCGAGTTGGAGTAGGAATCACCGGTGATGGCAGACGGCTTGACCTTGGACAGATAGTAGGTCCTGTTGTCGGTCCGGCTTGGCGGCAGCGGCCAGGCCTTCTCGGCCCGCCAGCGCTTTTCGCCCATTACTCTCAGAATAACGGGGAAATCGCCCATAAAGCTCTCACCCTCACCCTTGATCTTCCAGTCGAACCAGCGTAATGCCAGGTTGCCGGTATCGATGCACGGCAAGCCCATTCCGAACGATCCGCCTAGATGATACCATTCGCCAATCAGCAGGGCCTTGTCGGCGGCTTTATGGTCCTGCAGACCATAGGCGTAGGTATTCAGCGTTCCGTTTGTAAAAATATCGAACCAGCCGCCGACAATGAAGGCCGGCAGACTGCGGGGAAGGATGTTCGATCCTTCGGCAAAGCCCCACCCGCCGGACGGTTTCTGCGGCCAGTAGATCATCGGTGATTTCTGGTCATACCAGAAGGAATCCAGCCGATGATCCGCATCCATAATATAGCTCAGCATGACAGGGGTTTGATATAAATGTTCCAGCCAGATATCCAGGGAATCCTGCATATCCGCAACATCCGGCAGGCCGCCCGAACCCAGCAGGGTTGAAGGCGGCATCAATGCCAGCATGTCGGTCATGGAAACCCACATCAGGATAAATTCAATATCGAGGTTTCCACCGTGGCCCACAACATCCCGATAGGCGTCCGCCATGGGAACCAGGGGAAAGATAGCCTTCAGATGCACGGGATTGCCCGACGCATCCTGCTCTATCAATCCGGCTGTCTGCATCTGGGTAATCCCCATATATGAAGGGCCGTACATCCCTATCCGGCCATCCGACCATGGCTGCGACGGAATCCAGCTGTCAACCAGATAGGCCAGATCATACTGTTCAATCAGATCCAGCATCTCCCACCCGTCAGCGGATGAACCTGTTCCACGGACATCAACACACACAACGTTGTAGCCGGACGTCAGGAAGGCAACCGCCAGCACGGACAGAAACTCGTGCCGATAGGCCGTGGTGATCAGAATGGTCGGCAGGGCCTGCTCCTTGGCCTCTTTGGACAAAATCACGGTTGCAGCCAGCTGAGTGTCTTCCTCAGCATAGGAATTGGCAGCGGCCGGCACCGTGATCGGAACATTCAACTTGAGCACAGCCCCAGGGAGTTCGGCCAGATCGATAACCTTGGATTCATCCGCGTGCACAGAGCCGACTGTCAGCAGCAGGCCGGCCAGTACTATCAAAAACATCGCAACTATCCTGGTATTAAACACTATTAGACCTCCTTTAAACAAACAATCCACAATAACAAATATTATTAACTAATAACTTTATTGACTGATATGTCAATCTAGCCAAATACAAACACCAAAGTCATCCCGATGTCAAACAGGTTTTAGTCGGTTGAGATTTTGCGCAGAACCAGCTTGCGGTTGGCCGGCAAGGCCAAGGCATCCTGCATTTCCTTCAGAATCCCATAATCTTCCGGCAGCGCAAACAGGGGTTCAAGGTTGATATTTTGCTGAATGACAACCTCTCCGGAACCAGGTTGCAGGGCTGATCTGCATTCAATATATGACCGGCCAGACTTGAGGTATATCTTTTCGTCCGGCATCGATTCCACAACATAGCCCTGCGGTACCCTGACTGTCAGATTGACAAGGCGCTTACTCGCAAAATCCCGATAGAGAGGCGTCCGGCGCGCGTCATAGTCAACTCCGCCCAATCCTTCAACCATGCCCGGAAGGTCCAGGTAGAGATATTCATCCTGCACCGCAGCAAGATCAGGAATGGATATAGTGTACATCTCCACACCGGGATATGAATCCGTATCGGTGACATGATCACCGGCCAACACTGCGCCCTGACGCACTGCTGCAATCTTTTCCTGCAGATACCGGTCCTTTTCTTCGGGGCTCATCTCTGAAATACGCCGGTTGAACTCCGCATACGGCATCCCGTAATACATCTCCCTGCATTTCATAGTGGCGGCACCGCCGGGGTCCAGGACAAGGTCCGTATTGATCACAACCAGATCTTCCAGACTCTCCGAAGCAGCCCTGACGCGCGTAAGCCGACCATTCTTCACCAGCAGACCCGCATGGGCATCCCGCGCCGCAGAACCGAGCCGGACATACTGATCGGAATCATTGAGATAGAAGCGGCGCCCACCAGCCTTGACCCTCACCAGCAGCCTGTCCATAATATCCGGGCACGGAACCTTGCGCACCGGATTTATCAGCGGTTTCAAATCAATGACCCGGGCCGCCACCACAAACTCCGGATCGAGGCCGAGCGCATCCAGCATGGCATGCATAACAATCGCCCGGTCGGCACTGCTGCCGTAGCCGCTCGCAAGGGTCTCATCAGCTGTGGTCAGCGACGTCAGGGGCAGATCGCCAACAGCAAGATCCACTTCACGGACATTCTGGACCACATAATTGCGGATCAGGCGCACCTGTTCCTGTTCATCGGAAATCCCGGCAAACACCTCCGCAGCCAGCTCAGCGGCCCTGGCCTGACCAGCCGATTTTTCTTCAAGGATATCTTCCAGGTTTTCAGTCCACTGCCGCCAGTCTCCGGCCGCTGCAAAAACAGCCGGGGCAAAGCTGTATAAGGGAGCACTCAGGCTTTCTTGCGCTACCGGTGCGATATTCTGCCCCACAAACCGGGAAAATCTCCGCCCGTCCGGACCAAGACCGGTTTCTTCTTCAATCCCGTTCCTGCCCCAGTTGGCTTTTGCGACATTGACCCTGATATCCTGCGGCAGACGGATTTCCAGGGTCTTGCGACAAATCGGATCGATCCCTGCAAAAATCCCGCTGACACCGAAGAGCGCCCGGTCCTCAAACATCCGGTTGGTCCTTGCGGCAAAAAGGGCTGAAACAGCATCGCCGTTAAGATAGAAAAACGGACGGTTTCGGCGGGTTATGCCGATGGTGTAGTCAATCACGCTGCCCACATCCACCCCCGGAAAACTGATCACCATTATTTTTCCGCCCGGATAACGCGGAGCAGCCCCGGTCCAGGCCGCATCCATGATATTGATTTCCTTTTCATCGACCATAATCTTTTCACCGGCCCCGGTCAGGACATAGGCCTCCTTGACCGCGACCTCATCCCAGGCGGGGTTGTAATCGATCAGCAGATCGCTGCACCTTTTTTTTCCGGCATAATTCAGCACCTTGACGCGCCGGTGACATTCCTCGTGCCAGGTATGCGAGTCAAGCACATCATAGACGGCATTCTCCTCAAGAATCAGGGCATCCGCTTCAGAACTGCCGTACCAGGGCAGTTCTGAGGCAAACATCACCAGGCCTGCGGCCTGTTTTTCATTGTAGGCCCGGCACCGTTTGAGATCCTGATATTCCTCCGGCGTATATTCGGTTTTTTTGAGCTTAAACACCCGGTGGTCTTTCAGTTGCCGACCGTGGATATCCACCCTTCTGCGCAACTCCATTGCAGCGGAATCCAGCGTCCTGAAATCAGGCACCGACTCCACTTGTCCGACATTATTGCCAAGTTCCAGCGAGAAGACTTCATCCACCCCGCAGGTATACTGGGTCACCAGCGGATATTTGCGCTGTTCAAGCCCCATCTTACCCAGGATATAATTAACCATGCCCACACTTTGCCCCAGGCTGACAAGCGGCAGCATCTGCACGTTGCGGCCGTCAACCAGCAAGGGGCCGCTCTCGAAGGCAAACCGGACCGTCAGCGGCAGCTTGGTATTTAAGAGATTATCGGGACTCAGATTAAATCTGGTTATGCAGGAACCCGGAAGCTCCTTTTTGATCACCCGCTCAAAGAAATCTTTTCTTTCTTCATCTGAAATCCGCGCCAGAAAGCCGCGATAGGCATTATCATTGATGCCCGTAAAGATCATGCTGCATTCACCCGCCAGGCGGCCGTCAGGTTGCAGCAGCGCGTCGGTTCTGATGCGCATCATGTTGCTCTCAGCCGGTTCCACTGCTGAAGTACGGATTGTTTCACCTTCCCGGGTGGCAACCAGATAGCTCTGATTGTTCAGGTATGCCGGAAAAAGTTCCGCCGTGTTTTCGTCCGTGCTGTCCATCAGCAAATATGATCCATCAGGCATATGAATCCCGGTGATGGCATGATTGAAAAATGGCTGGGGCACCTCAGGGTCCTTACGCGGACCGTTCATGATCAGCACCGGGTAGGCCTCAAACCCGGCAATCCTCAGCAGGGCCGCCAACAGGGCGGCTTTATCACGACAGACCCCGGCGCGCCGTTCAAAGGTCATCCGGGCCGGATGGGGTTCATACCCCGGGGCCTCCTCCTCAACCGTGATTCCCAGATAGCGCACCTCTTGCGAAACCCAGGTGAAAATGCGATAGATCTGTTCCTGCGGCTGGGCGGCCCCGGCAAGGATCTCGCTCACCTTGGCCCGCATCTCAGGGGTCACATCGGTCACATGCGGCTCGGTCAGTTCCCAGTACCAGCGCGAGACGCTTTCCCAGTCAGATATGGTACTCACCAGCAGGCGTTGGACCTGGGTATAAAGCGGCGGCATATCAGGCTCAATAAAGGCCTGCGGCACATCCCGCGCCACCCAGCGATAGACCAGCTTTTTACCGGAGCGCTCTTTTGTATGACTCAGCGTTTCAGCCACCGGTGATTTGATGGCTATGCGGGCAAGCGGCTTATTGGCCGGTGCCACAACGGTATAGGTGGACTCAATGATGGGATGTTCCGCCTCAAAGGTCACATAATCGCTCCAGGTACCGGGAACCCGGGCCTTGGAAAACCTGTCATGGAGCACAAAATGCAGCATGTCGCCAATTTCCAGTTCAGGAACAGACAGTTGCATTATCCGGTTATTGGGGTTGTAAATATTGGACGCCATCTGCGACTGTTCAACCATGACCCGGCTGTTGTTATCGATATCGACGGAAACTGCCGTGCCGTCCGGTTTAATGACCTCCACCAGCTCAAATGCAGTGGTGTTATAGGGGATTACAAAAGATGATGTTATGCGAAGGGAATCACGCCGGCCCTTCTCGGTCAGGATCTTGGAATAAATTTCGTAATATTCGTCATAAAGCCCTTCACTGTCGTAGCTGACCCATTTATGCGAGGCCACCTCAACGGTGTCGGCATCGGGATAGCGTCCGGAGTCGACCGCTGCACTCTGTGATATGACTGTTTCACGCTCAAGCGGTGTCCATGCTTCCGCCTCACGAGAGGCTGCTCCACAATAAACAGGCAGCAGGATATAAATCAGGATAAGGACTGTCGAGAATCTGTTTCGCATAGCAGCAACCCTTCATGTTTTTTCGGGTTATCCTACAATGGAAACCTTCCGGGGGCAAGCAAGCAGGATATCGAATCTTACCACCCTGCCGCCCGGCTCTTCAGCAGATCCCTCAGAAAAACCTCATCCATTCCCTCGGCAAGATAAATCCTGCGGGCAACTATGACCGGGATCGGGCCGTCATCCGTGTCTTCAATTACGGACGATCCCTGCACAACAACCTGCAGACCTTCTCGCAGTCCCGGACTTTCTACAGGATTGCCAAGCTGATCCCGATATTCCGTACGGATTTCACGGCCGCCGACGTCACGGTCACCCCGATCCGGCCAGGCCAGCGGATCGAACGACAC
>CAYWBU010000047.1:9274-15507 GCA_964456565.1 uncultured Bacteriovoracaceae bacterium
AACCGGCTGAACCGCCCCGCAACACTCACGGGAACCCAATGATCCAAGGCATTTTCCACAACATCCGCATTGAGGGGCATGGCTCCGCATAATACAGTCAGCAGCGCCAGCACCATGGTTTTTACCTGCATACAGACCCCCTGACCTATCACTGGTGCAACCAGTAATATCTGTAGACGTTTGAACCAGACCCACTGACCACAAAACTGGGAGAACCCTGGGTGCCCATGCCCAGGAAAGTTGCCTGAGGCGTCACAATGATACCGATATCCGAGGGAATCCCGCTGCCTACAACCACATAGCGGTCCTCTTTGGTAAGCATGTCCGCAACACCGTCAAAATCGGGAAAAACCGCCTCGCCGGTTTTATAGTTCACCGCCCAGAGCCTGGCGGTTCCCGTACCTGAGGGATAACTGCAGGGATCGTTCCCGGGAGCAAACCGCTGCGGCACAAAGGTGGTGAAATAAACCACCTTGTCAAACACCAGCGGACTGGAAACAATTTTTTCTCCGGGAGATTCCATCTCGATATACCAGCCATATTTGGCGTACAGACTCTGGCGGTAAAGGATCTTCTCCTCCTCGGTCAGTGGGGACGGCGTATCCCGTGTTCCCTGCAGGACATCCGCGGTCTCGTTGCTGAGCTGAGTACCGCTGTCAGTGAGTGGCTCGGTGATATCCCAGGTGTTTTTGATGGCATAAAAGCGGTTCACCGTCGACTGGTCCGTGGGCCGTTCGCGATCCCCGGAGCCCACATAGACATAATCGAAGCCGACTTCCTGGGCCATTCCCGGCGCACTGAAAAACTTCTTCAGCGCTGTGGTATTTCCGCCGTTATCGGCCGAGAATATCAGCTGACCTGTCCAGACACCGTCAGCGTTTTTATCTTCAAACACAAATAGGTTGCCGCCCAGATCGCCGGCATAGACCACATCTTCAAAGCCGTCATTGTTGTCATCATAGGAGGTCAGAGAAACGATGCAGTAATTCATCTGCTGGCCGACGCCTGCGCTCCCGGCCCGAAAACTCAGATTATTCATCAAAGCCCCGGTGGCCGCATCAACGGCAAAAACCGCCCGCCCCACACTGTCCGCATTTCCGGGATCATCTAAATCCTGGTTTGTGTCGTAACCGCCGGTCAGCAACAAAACATCCCGACCTGTGTCATCTTCACTGAAAAGTTTCAGGCGGCAGAAACGCGGCCGGGACCAAGATTGTCCCAACACCTCGCCGCCCAGAATGGTATCCGGAATCTGCCAGGCCCAGGCAGGATTTGCATAGGTATCCACGTTCAGGGCATAGTAACCGCTGCCGCCGCGCCGGAGACCGAAGGCCACCAGGTTGTGCGTGCCGGTCTTATACACCACGGGAGAACCGTCCACATAATAGTCATGGTCCGAATCGCCGGTCAGTTCTGTAGCACCGCTTACCGGCGGGATCTTTTTCAGCTTCGGAAGCAGCTCCCAGGGCACAAATGACCAGGCTTCCGTCACCGTATCATCATCCAGGTTTGCAGACGTTCCCTTGTCATCATCGACAAAGCAGTGCAGAAAACCGTCGTTGGCACCTACAAAAATCACGTTCCGGCTGTTGGCCTCATCATAGAGCACCGCCGGCTCGGATTGGATGACATCGCCCATAACCCACTCACGCGCCTTGGGATTTCCGCTGCCAGCAGCATAGATCCCCTCGCTCCTCAGATAGTCCAGCAGATCATTCTTCACGGGATCACTGCTCACACCAAGGTCGGCTGCGGTAATCTGCAGATTGAGCTTGCTGAAATCCATAATCCCCGTGCCAGGCTTGTAGGTCTTGAAATTCCGGCCACCGCTCAACAGCTTGAGCCCCACACCGCCGACAGTCACATCACTGCCCTCTTCAGTGAGGCCCGACCCGGCATTCCAGCAGGAAAGTGCCGTAGCAAGAAAGTTATTTGTGTTATCAACCGCATTGTTGCCGTAACGGTCCTTGATCCGCAGCACATCCGTACCGTTGAGATCTTCTTCGGCCCTGATCCCGTATTTTTTCAGATTACCCTTCCACAGGCCTGATTCGTCAGGCCTGAAAAGCCCCAGGTAGATGGCATTGTCGGCATAGGTCCGGTTGATACGGTTAACCGGCACAACCGGGGCCACAAACTGGGTATTGTTGTTGACAATACTGCCGATTATGCGCCCGAAGATCTCTTCGAGCGTCAGGTTGTCCTCGGTTGTAAAGTAGTAGCCCTCCTGATGGCCTTCAGCATCCACACAATGGCCGGCCGCGTCCGCCAGCAGCTGATTATGGATCGCAAAACCGATCGTATGGGTGATGATGTTCTGCTGCGCAAACTCTTCATTATTTGCTGCAAACGGGTTGTAGTCGAAAAAAGAGATCCCGCTGTCATCCTGGCCGGAACTGTCCAGCAGGTCCACATCATAAAGATATTTGGCCACATCATCCAGGTAGTCGCTGCCGCCGAGGATATAGCTGCCCGGATCATTCCCGTCGGCATCATAATCGCCGATAAAGCTCCGGCGGGTATTGATATCCACATAAGGGCCGTCCATATAGTTATATCCCTCTTCCAGGACCGATCCGCTATCATAGGTGGGTTCACCGTCGGTCATGATGATTACATGGTTTTTCTGGCAGCGGTATTGGATTGGTGAGGTGTACCGGCCGGAATTGGCCCATGACGGCAACCCCCCGAAATACAGGCCGGCCTCAGCCAGGGTCTCGGCCAGAGGAGTGCTGGTATGGGCATTGATGGAATTTATTGAATTGACGATATCCTGAGTGGACGCCCCGATCGGCTGGAGAATTGAACCGCCATCATTATCGGAATTAAAAATCATGATCCCGAACCTGACTCCGGGGGTGCTCTGCACCGCATCAATAACAACCTCTTTGGCCAGGTCCAGTTTTATCCGCTGCTGGGATCCCCCCTGGGACAGATAATTGAGATAATTACCCGATCTAAGCATCCGGTAGGAATCAAACCAGGTCCCGCAGGGATGATTGCGGAACCACCACCAGCCGTCAAAGATCATCCCCTTCCAGTATCCTTCGAGATTGATCGCCTCGCGGGCATCATCACAGTAGACCTCGCTCGAATCAGTCCAGCCGTCAGATCCGATATCTTCCCATTCCAGCCACGTGCCCCGTGAATCACTCCAGTAATAGATTCGGCGCATCAGGAACGAACCGCTGTAGACCGTACTCCAGACATAAGGCGTTTCAGGAAGGTTGGTATTGGTGGGCTCATCCATGCTGCCGGAATTATCAAAGATTATCAGAACATTGGGGGGAACATTGATTTCCGTGCCCCCGAAGATATCCACATCCTCAGCCCAGGCTATCCCGCCCGTCAACATCAGAAACACTGCCATTAATGTAAATCCTGTTTTTTTGATCATAGCCTGCCGCTCCTAGTCGTTCTTGGGAAAAACCTTCCAGAAACCAACCTCGACAGTCTGCGCACCGGAACCTGACCTGACGGCATAATATCTTGATCTGAATCGGTCCGGACTGAAACCTTCGCCCAGCGGCGGCTTTCCCACAGATTGCAGGTCAACCCTGATATCCACAGCATTGATAAATTCAGGCAACCCACCCGCAGCGTAGTTATAGGAGCTGTGCAAATCATCCTTCACGCTGGCAAGCGCATTTGAATTGTTGGTCAGTGCAAAATCGGCCCCGCTCTCAGCCTCGTAAAATTGCTGTTTATAAAGACGTTCATTGCCGGCAATCCGGGTTTCATACAGGGAGGTCCGCATCGCGCTTACCCCGATGATCACCGAGGCGGTCATAACCAGCAGCACCATCACCAGAACCATCCCTTTCATGTCCTTCAGCCGGGTATGCATCATTCCTCCCCTTTCACAAAAGAAAGCGAAACCGTATGCGGTTCATCTTTCTCCATCCAGGATGTGGTAACGGTTATACGCATCGTATCGGGGTTGAGACTCAGGCCTTCGGTTGTCCAGGACACCGTATAGGCAATCCCGGTTGACGTTACATACGGTGCATTGGTGCTTGATATAATCGCGCTCAGATCATATCCCCTGAGCTTTTCGATCTGATTCTGGGCAAGATTGACCGAATCGGTCAGCTGCAGGGAATAGCTGTTGGCCTGCACAGACTTTGACTGCATCTGCGCAATCCCGATTATACCCATGGCAAAGACCAGGATCGCGATCGCCAGTTCTATCAGGGTATAGCCTTTCATATCACAACCCCATGTTACGGCACCGAATGTCTCGGACATTGGCCCTGGTATAGTATTCTTCCGTTTCCGGATCTTCCTGGACACTCCTGAAGGTCATGGACACCCTGATATTTTTCACATCAGAATCGTCACTGCTGCCCACCGGGGCAGTAGCCGGAGATCCATCCTCCCGGTAGTATTGGAAAGTCAGCAGCGTCACCTCACCTGCCAACACCTCAGAATTTCTGAGGATATTACCGTCTTCATCCAGCCTGAAGTTGACAATTTCCTGATCGCCGCTAAGGACGCCATCCGCGTTAATGTCCATCGAGATGCTGATTTGGCCGGGATCTGCGCTGATGATTCCGGCTGTGGTTGAGCGACCCGGATCATAGCCCGCCATGCGAACCTCCCGTTCAACAATATCCATCACGGCCCTCAGATCCTGCTGCATCATGGTAATCTGAGATTGTACGTGCGAGGTCTTGTGATTTACATTGTAGGCCATAAAGACCCCGCCCATGAGCAGAATCGCCAACAGCAGGGCCAGCATTAGCTCAACCAGAGTCAGACCGGATTCACTATGACATCTTGGCTTCATAGATATCCCCTTTACCTATGCTATAAATATAAAATAAAAGCAGCAGGGTTCAATCCCTGCCGCTTTTATTTTCCGATAGATCTCCGGATCAGAATTCTTCGAAGTCGTCGCTTTCCGCAAAACCGGCGTCTCTTCCAGGTTGAACGGCCATGGGGGCTCTTTCAGCAGCCTTTTTTGCCTCCCGGATGGGTTTAACGACTGCACCAACATCCGAAACCTTGAACCGGGATACATTGTCAGTCAGATCCGAGGCTTCATTTTTAAGTCTCTCGGCAGTGCTGGCCAGTTCTTCAACCGTGCTGGCATTCACCTGCGTGGATGAATCAATCTGGCTGACCGCCCTGTTCAGCTCATCAACTCCCCGGGCCTGTTCATCCGAAGAGGCCGCGATTTCAGACATGGTCTGGGCCAGCAGCTCAATCTGTTCCCGGATCTGCTCCATGGATTCGCCGGTTTTTTTGACCACCTCATCTCCGGAGGCAATCTTATTGACCGTATCCTCAATCAGTCCCCGAATCTCCTTGGAGGCCTCAGCCGAGCGCTGAGCCAAGGCCCGCACCTCTTCCGCAACCACGGCAAAACCCTTGCCATGTTCACCGGCCCGGGCCGCCTCCACCGCCGCATTCAACGCCAGCAGATTGGTCTGGAAGGCAACTTCATTAACAGTCCCGATTATGTCACCAATCTTCTTGGAGGCGGTTGAGATTTCATCCATGGACCGCGACATCTCTGTCGCCATATCCGCGGCCCGTCCGGCAAAATCGCGCGCACCCGAGGCCTTCTGGTTGCCCTCGGAGGCATTTTCCGCATTATGCTTGATGGTGGAGGTCATTTCCTCGATGGTGGCGGCCACCTCTTGAACGGCCGAGGCCTGTTCCTGAGTGGACTGCGACAGTCCCATTGAACCCGATGACACCTCCTGAGTTGCCGAATCCACCTGAATGGCTGTCAGCTTGACCCCGGTGATCACCTCTTCCAGCTTGGCCACAAAATCATTGAACCAGACAGACAACTCGCCGATCTCATCCTTACTGATAACGTCGAGACGCTGGGAAAGATCGGCATCGCCCTTGGCCACCCCCCGCATCATGTCCGAGGTCTTCCTGAGGGGCAGAATTACCATTATGCGCAGCAGAAATGCCAGGATCGCGCCAATAATCAGAAAGATGACAACCGCCAGAATGACCACCCGTCCCAGACTTTTTGAAAGTTCCTCCCGGGCAAACTTCCTGGTCAGTACAACATCAACCTTACCCAGAGTCTCCTCTTCCCGAATTATCGGCCGCGAATTTATGGTCGAATCTTCCGCCTGACGCACACTTTCAATTGCCACAACATTCCAGTCGGCATCCCGTCCCATGGCGGCAAAGATTGTCTTTTCGTCCTTTTCGTAGGCGATTATGGCCTCAACATTTTTTTCAGCCATTTCGCTCTTGATAACCTT
>CAYWBU010000048.1:0-12127 GCA_964456565.1 uncultured Bacteriovoracaceae bacterium
TTGCTGTATTCGTTGACATACACATACAGCACCAGCAGGAAGAGGGTGATGATCTGCCATTTGAACTGGGCCGGATCCCTGAGGATTGAAAGACCCTGGATGGAATACTCCGTGAGGGTTTCGGGATGGCTCATGTTGTTCAGGATGTTCTGTGCCGCTACCGGAAAACTTGCAATGTCTAACATTAAAAACCTCCAGTGTAATTTTCCGGGACTAGGAGTCCCTGTTTTTTACGTTAAATGAATATATGAAAATATAATTCATAAATTTAAATAATCTAAAAAAGTATATGATGTCAATAGGTGAATGTTATGAATGATTAACCACTGGATGGGCTGAGGGTGGGGCTGTTATAATTTTCACTGCTTGACGGCGGTTTATCATAATGTTTTAGTTGAATGAGTAAATGATAGTAAATTAGAAAACTTGAAATATACGATAAAAAATAAAATGGAGTTTATTTAAGTAAATATGTTTTGGAACGAGAGCAAATATAAAGGACTGGGCCGCAAGGAGAAGGAAAAGGAATTTAGACGACAGGCCATACTGTAGGCTGCCTTTGAGGCCCTGCAGGAAAATTCATATTCGGAACTCACCATGAGTCAGATCGCTGCCAAGGCAGAGCTGAGTGCCGCATCCCTCTATCTGTTTTTCCCCAATAAACGCTGCCTGCTGGCCGAGATGCTGCTGCAGATCTTTGAGTCGGAGATGGAACCTTTTATACAGCAGATTGAGCGGATGTCTACCTGGGAGGATCAGCTCAAGACCCTGTTTGTGAAACATCTGGCCTTCGGCAGTGATGACAATACAGATTTTCTCTACATGCTCAGCGATGTTTTCAGGCCCAATGACAATGATGTCCCCAAGGAGATGAGCGACCGTTTTGTCAAGTGCCGCGGAATCCTGCTTGAGATGCTCAAGGAGATCCTGGAACGGGCCAAAAAAGAAGAACAGCTTGATTTTGATACGGAATATATGGCGGTCACCCTGCTGGGCGGCATGGAGGCCATGCATCACTATTCCGGTCTGGGGATGCTATCCAAGATTCCTACTGATTTTGCAGAAGATGCTGTCAGGCTGGTGAAGAAACAGAAATAGGAAGGGGGTTTCCCCCCCTTCTTTTAACCCTTCATAAGGTTTTTGGCGATAACGACCCGCATGATTTCATTGGTGCCCTCATAGATCTGGGTGATCTTGGCATCGCGCATCAGTCTTTCAACCGGATATTCGATCGTATAACCGTAACCGCCCAGGATCTGGACCGCCTCGGTGGAGGCCTCCATGGCGACATCCGAGGCATACATCTTGGCCTGGGCCGCGGCCTTTTCAAATTTGAGCCCCTGGTCTTCCATCCAGGCCGCCTTCATGACGAGCAGTTCGGCGGCATCCACCTTGGTGGCCATGTCGGCCAGTTTGAACTGGATGGCCTGGAAGGCGCTCAGCGCCCGGCCGAACTGGACCCTTTCCTGGGAATATTTGACAGATTCCTCCAGGGAGGCCTTGGCGATGCCGAGGGCCTGGGCGGCGATCCCGATCCGGCCGCAGTCCAGGGTTGTGAGCATCTGTTTGAAGCCGTTGCCGGGATCGCCCAGAACGGCATCCTTGGGGATGCGGGCATCCTGGAAGATCAGCTCGGAGGTGCCGGACCCGCGGATTCCCAGTTTCTCTTCAACCTTGCCCACGGAAAAGCCTTCGGTTTCCTCCAGATCGACAACAAACTGGGTGATGCCCTTGTAGCCTTTTTCCTTGTCGGTCACGGCCGCCACCACCGCATAGCGGGCAATGTTGCCGTTGGTGATAAATTTTTTCTCGCCGTTCAGGATCCAGCAGTCGCCACCGTCCTCTGCCGTGCAGCGCATGCCGGCCGGATCGGATCCGGCGTTGGCTTCGGTCAGGCCGTAGCAGCCGTGCGCCTGGCCGCTGGCTACCGGAGTCAGATATCTTTGTTTCTGCTCCTCGTTGCCGAACTTCATTACCGGAAAGCCGTAGAGTGAATTGTTGACCGACATGATGACGCCGGTACTGGCGCAGGCGCGGCAGATTTCCGTAAGGATCAGGACATATGACAGATAGTCCATGCCGGCGCCGCCATATTCGGCCGGAATGGCCACCCCCATGAAACCGTTTTCAGCCATTTTTTTGAGGACCGCATCGTTGTGGCTGTGGGTCTGGTCAATTTCGGCGGCAACGGGTTTGATCTCCTGGTCGGCAAACCTGCGGGCCATTTCCTGAACCATCTTGTGCTCTTCACTTAATGAAAAATCCATAATGCCCTCCTTCTGATTTGAATGCTGTTTTTATGTGACAGCAGTTCAGATTACCTCAATTATATTAAATATGTATGTATGAATGAGTATTCATTTTTTATAACCCGCATCCGTGGGCCTGTCAACTGAAACGTTAAGTCAGTTTTCGAAGGGTCGCGTAAGCCGCAATATGGCCGCTTCGCAGGCATAAAAAACCCTTTATCTCGGTGAGGATTTGAGTATAGAGTGTTGCAATCCCAAACCTGATAAGGAGGCCAGATTAAATGGCAAGAGATGTTTTTATATTTAATGCCGGGCCGGCCGTGTTGCCGGAACCGGTTATCGAAAGCACATCCAGGGCGGTCATGAATTTTGCGGACACCGGGATGTCCATCATGGAAGTCAGTCACCGCTCGGCGGAATTTGACGCCCTGATCGAAGATGCGATTGTGAGGCTCCGGAACGTGATGGGGATCCCTGAAAACTACAAGATCCTCTTCCTGCAGGGCGGAGCCAGTACCCAGTTTGCCATGCTGCCCCAGAATCTGCTCACCTCCGGCAAGGTGGCCGACTATATCGATACCGGCGTCTGGTCGGCCAAGGCCATCAAGGAGGCCCAGAAGGTCGGCATGGTGCATATTTCGGCCTCCACCAAAAATGAACGCTACACCCGGATCCCTAAGGCCGATGAAATCCGGCTGACGGAGAATGCGGCCTACTGTCACCTGACATCCAACAATACAATCTACGGCACCCAGTGGCAGACTTTTCCTGAGACCGGCAATGTCCCGCTGGTGGCCGACATGTCGTCGGATATCCTTTCGCGGCGGATCGATGTGGAAAAATTTGGTCTGATCTATGCCGGCGCGCAGAAAAACATGGGCCCGGCCGGGGTGACCATTGTCATAATCCGTGTAGATCTGGGGGGACGGGGGCTCGTAGGCACCTTCACCATGATGAATTCTGCGACCCATGTTGAGAAGAACTCCATGTTCAACACCTGTCCGGTGCTGCCGATCTTTGTGGTCCATGAGGTCCTGAAGTGGATCGAGGATATGGGCGGAGTGGACAAGATCGAAGAGCTCAACAACAAAAAGGCCGAGCTGCTCTATAATGCCATTGACGGTTCGGATTTTTATCGCGGCACGGTTCAGGAAAATTCGCGCTCACGCATGAACATCCCCTTCCGGCTGCCCGATGAGGATCTGGAGAAGAAATTTATCGCCGAGGCGACCGGTCAGAAATTGATGGGTCTCAAGGGCCACCGTTCCGTCGGGGGTATCCGGGCATCCATATATAATGCCCTGCCGCTTGCAGGTGTTGAGAAACTTGTCGAGTTCATGGGTGAATTTGCCAAAAAACATGTCTGAAAGGGGGGGGATCATCCGCCCCCCTTTCAGATTGCTTGCATGTCTTTGCCATCCTGTTAATATGGCTTATCCCGTCTGAAAATATGGAGGTGATAAAATGAGGAGGTTTGGTTTCTTATCACAGATCTGTCTCCTTGTGGTCCTGTTGTTAATGCCGATTCAGGTACTGGCCAATGATGCGGCGCCGGCATCGAACGGAATTGCCGATCTGGCGGTGCGGACATCCACCAGCGGACTGGCGGCATCGTCACGCGCCATGGCAACCGGCGAGCATCTCAGTAACGGTATTGATGCCTTCACCAGTCAGGCGGCGGCGGTCACGGGTGACTGGATAACCCGGGAGGCTTTTTTGGGGATCAGCTGGTTCAAACTTTTTTCCAGTCTGATCATGCTGCTGCTGGTCGTGGTTGGCGAACGGCTGATCCGCTATCTGGCAGACAAACGGCTGAAGACCTTCCTGGAAAGATTTGAACGCTTTGAGGCCGTGACCCGGACTGTATCGGCAGTGGGTAAGCCGGTCTCGCTGTTTGTGCTGGCCTATGGTGCATTCTGGGCCATGTCGCCGTTGTATCCGCATTTCAAGCCGGAGCAGGGAGTCAACCTGGTTTATATGGTGGCGGCCAAGGCGGCCGACCTGGTGGGCTATGTGGCGCTCTTCTGGTTTGTCTACAGTCTGGTCAACCTGCTGGAAGGCTATCTGTGCCGCAAGGCCACCATAACCGAAAGTGAACTTGATGACATGCTGGTGCCGCTGATCGGCAAGACCTTGCGGATCTTTATCGTCATCCTAGGCGGTGCAATCATCCTGCATTCCATGACTGGCCTGGATTTAGGCCCCATGCTGGCATCTCTGGGGATCGGCGGTGTGGCCATTGCCTTTGCCGCCAAGGATTCCATTGCCAATCTGCTGGGCTCCATGACGATTATCTTTGACAAACCCTTTTCCGTGGGCGAGCGGATCGTGATTGATGGTTTTGACGGCATGGTTGAAGGGGTGGGTTTCCGCAGTACCCGTATCCGGACCCTGGAAGGGCATCAGGTGTCCATTCCCAATGAGAAGATTGTCAATACGGCGGTTGAGAACATCGGGCGTCGTCCGCATATCCGTTGGCTGAGCACTATCACCCTGACCTATGATACCCCGCCCGGGAAGGTTGAACGGGCCGTTGGGCTCATCCGGGATCTCCTGGCCGACCATGAGGGGATGCATCCCGATTATCCGCCCCGGGTCTATTTCAGCGGGTTTGGCGACTGGAGCCTCAATCTTCTGGTGGTGGCCTGGTACCATCCGGCGGATTACTGGAAATATATGGAGTGGCAGCAGGGAGTTTGTCTGCAGATTTTGCAGGCCTTTGAATCTGAGGGCATTGATTTCGCCTTTCCGTCCCAGTCGGTTTATCTGGCCCACGATGACAAACGCCGCCTGAAACTGGAGATCCTCAAGGGGGATTTATCCGTGCAATAGGGCTCCTTATCTGTTAGGCTGGGGCAAATTTGCACCAAAAGGAGATCTAAATGTCACAGAAAGTCAAGGCCGGCGATCAGATCAAGGTCCACTATACCGGAAAATTTGAAGACGGAAACATCTTTGATTCATCGGTTGGCGGATCGCCGCTGGAGTTCAAGGTCGGCGAAGGCCAGGTGATCGAGGGATTTGATGATGCCGTTGTCGATATGGAAGTCGGTGAGAAGAAAAACTTCACCGTGCCGCCGGAAAAAGGCTATGGCGAACATAATGAGAACCTGATCGTGGAGATGCCCAACGAATATATTCCCGAGGATATCACCCCCGAAGTCGGGATGCAGCTGCAGATCGTTGATCAGGACAACAATCCGGTACCGGTTACGGTGACCGAGGTGCTTGAAGACGGCATCAAGCTGGATGCCAATTTTCCGCTGGCCGGGAAAGACCTGGTCTTTGAAATCGAACTGGTAGAAATCGCCTGACATCATCCGGGAATCTCCCGGATGATCCTTTCAGATATAGTTGTAGACCGCCCAGAAATGGGCCGCTGTCCCTCCCAGAACAAAGATGTGGAAGATTTCGTGGAAACCGAAATTTTTTAGGACCGGCCGCTTGACGGCATAGAAGACGGCCCCGATCGTGTAGGAAATCCCACCGGCGAAAACCCAGAAGAGCGCCGCCGGATTCAGGCTGGCGATCAGGGGTCTGATGCCGATAATGGCCACCCAGCCCATCAGGACATATAGCCCGGTTGACAGCCAGCGCGGGGCATTCATCCAGAAGATCTTGAAGAACAGTCCGATCACCGCCAGGCTCCAGACCGTGGCAAAGATGCCCCAGCCCCAGGGTCCGCGCATGGGGATGAGACAGAAGGGGGTGTAGGTGGCGGCGATCAGGATGAAGATCATCATGTGATCAAATTTTCTGAGCCACAGGTTGGCCTTTTCCGAAAGGTCGAGCCAGTGGTAGAGGGTGCTGGCGGTGTAGAGCATGATCATACCCAGGCCGAAGACCACGCCAGTGGCAAGGTGCCAGGGTCTGACCGGGTTGATGGATGTGGCCGTCAGGATGATCAGGCCGATCACCGAAAGTACGATTCCGATAAAATGGGTCAACCCGTTTAGCGGGTCCCGCAGGCTTGACCAGAAATGCCGAAGTGCTGTCTTCATGTCCGTCAGGATAACACAGCGCCGACGGTGGCGTTGTAAATCAAGCGTCAATCTTGTTTTAATAAAATGTAAAAGCCGTTGTGGCCGGGGTTCGGTCTCAGACGGTTGTTTTGTGCTGTTTGTTATGCTCGTAGCGCATCTGCAGGATCTCCACAAACAGGGCAAATCCCATGGGTAGATAGATGTAGGCCTTGGGTACATGTTTGTGCAGGCCTTCCATGAAGATGGTCACCCCGATGGTGATCAGGAAGGAAAGCGCCAGGATCTTGAGTGACGGGTGGGCGAGGATGAAGTCGCCGATGGGCCGCGAGAAGACCATGATGGCCGCAAAGGACACGATGACCGCCGTGATGATGATCCAGATCTGGTCGGTGAGGCCGACGGCGGTTATGACCGAGTCCACTGAAAATACGATATCCAGCAGCACTATCTGGGAGATCACTGCCAGGAACCCTTTGGCGGCGTTGCCGCCGCCGGAGGCCTCTTCGGTCAGCTGCAGGGTGTTGTGGATTTCATGAACCGCTTTGTAGAGCAGGAACATTCCTCCGCTGATCAGGATCAGGTCACGCATTGAAAGGCCGGCGATCAGTGGATTTGTCAGGCTGGTCAGGGCCAGGACCAGCATCAGCATCAGGATGCGGGCGATGAGCGCCAGGGCCAGGCCGGTAAAGCGGGCTTTGCCGCGCTGATTTTCGGGCAGGCGGCCCACAAAGATGGAGATTACCAGGATGTTGTCCACACCCAGAACCAGTTCCAGTCCGATCAGAAGGGCCAGGAGGGCCAATGCGTCTGCCATGTCACACCTCAATTTGGGATTGCGGCGATAATAGCATGGATCTGTTTGAAGTTTCAGGAGTTATTTGTTGACGGCCATGATGCGGTCAAGGCGGAAGGTGCGGCGCTCGTTTCGCAGGTGACAGCGGGCCTCCAGCACGGGGGTGCGTTTCTGGATGGTCAGCGAGATGGGCGTGATGCGGCGCTCGGTGAGGTTTTTGTGCGAATCCTTGTAGATAATGGTGATTGGTTGTTCTGTGCTGAACCCGTCCTTGAGGGGGGCCAGGCGGCCGCTGAAGATGTCACCCCAGAGACCCAGGGTGATGGGGTGACCGCTTTTTTTGACGAGCTGTTTCAAGGTGGCCGGCGGCGGCATCTTTTCCAGGCAGCAGAGGAACAGACGGCGGCAGACTTCGGCGTCGGCTGCTGCGCGGTGAAAACTGTCCGACTCTATCCCGAAATGTTCCGCCAGACTGCTCAGGCGGTAGCTCGGCAGATTTCTGAAAAGGCGGCGGCTCATGCTGCAGGTGTCCAGGACGGGCCTCGTTTGAGATCTGAAGCCCAGCCGGTGGATTTCATAGGACAGGAAGGCCACGTCAAAAGGGGCGTGGTGGGCGACAGGGACGGAATCCCCCAGGAAATCGACAAATTCGGGCAGGACCGTTTCAATGCCCGGTTTGCCGCTGAGCATGGCATCGCTGATGCCGTTGATGGCCCGGGCGGCAGCTGAAACCGGGATGCGGGGATCAACGAGGGTCTGAAAGGTCGCCAGGATTTCGCCGGCGGCATTGAACCTGACCGCGCCGATTTCAATTATGCGGTCGGCAACCGGTTTGAGCCCGGTGGTTTCCAGGTCAAGGGCCGTAAATGTCAGGTTGGCGGCAAGTTCTGTCATGACGGAATATTTGTGACATATGTCAGATAGATATTCAAGCCGGGGGTTTTATGGTATTATTGCGGCGTGATTGCGATGGAGGGATGGCGATGTTTGAATGGCTGATTGTGGCCGCTTTGGTGGCTGGTCCCCTGGCGGCCGTTATGGTCCAGATGATTGTTGCGGCACACCGTGAAAAACATGGTCGCCGGTTGCAGATTTTTCGGGTCCTGATGGCCACCCGGAATGACCGGGATAACGGTGAACATCTGCGAGCCCTGAATATGATCGATGTGGAATATTATGGCCGCCATTTTTGCGGTCTGCGCTTTCAGCGGCGCCGGGAGAAGAAGGTGGTGGAGGCCTGGGGGCGGTATCAGGACTATCTTACCCAGCAGTCCCGGAAAGATGCTGCCGCCGAGGATCTCTTCGCGGATCTGCTGCAGTGCCTGGCCGAATCTCTGGGATATATATTTGACCGGGCCTATCTGCGGCAGAGCGTGCAGCGGACCGGGAATTCGCAACTGCTTGATCAACTGCTGAACAAGGAAGGTCTGGCCCGGGCCCTGGCCGGTGACCGCACGGTTGATGTGGTCAAGGTGCTGGGCAAGTTGAGCGGACGGCTTTAGTCCTGTCCGCCCGAAAGTTTTGTCAGAATTTCGGCGGCCTCGCTGTGGCCGTTTTCGCTGGCGCGCATGAACCAGCTCATCGAGCGGTTGATGTCCTTGGGGGTCCCTTCGCCGCGGCCGTACATAATGCCCAGGTTGTACTGGGCGTCGGCATCTTCCTGTTCGGCGGCCATCGAAAACCACCTGATGGCTTCGCTGTGATCGGTGTGGACGTTGATGCCGTGATAGTACATGGCTCCCAGTTCGTACTGGGCCCTATGGTCACCCTCCAGGGCATTGCTGCGGATGGTGTCGATTGCCTGGGTATCGGCCTGGGGCGGTTCGGTAGATTCTGAGGCGGGCTGCAGCTGTTGCAGATATTCGCCGGCCTCGGGATAATCCTGTCCAGCGGCTTTTTTGATCCAGGCGAGGCCTTCTTCGGGATCCTGCGGCACATGGACTCCTTCAATGAGCAGGCGTCCGAGGATGAACTGGGCCCTGATGTGATCCTGTTTGGCGGCCAGGCGGTACCAGCGGGCGGCGCATTCCGGGCTGTTTTCCCTGAGGTGTTCGGCCAGCATGAACTGGGCGTAGACATCGCCGGATCCGGCGGCCTGTTTGAGTTTTTCAAGCTGTTTGGCGGGGTCCCTGTCTTTGTTGCGGCTGACGGCCCATATAATCAGAACAGTCAGAACTGTTAGAATGGTCAATGTTATGTAGATATTCATAGAACTATCCTTTCTACCAATGAAGTCCGCTGAACAGTCCAAGATTAAAGCCGCCGAGTTTGCAGTCGGTGTGCCACATCCGGCCACGGGCCCTGGAGAACCCGACCTCAATCCCCAGGTTGAGATACTGGGCCATGGTCCAGCGGGCACCCAGAGCCAGCCAGAGGCCGGGGACGGAGTCCTTGTCGGAGGTGTCGAAGCCGCCGAAGCGTTCAAGACGCTGGTTTGCATGGATGAGGCAGGCTCCGCCGGAGATGTAGCTGTGGATCTGTTCATTGCGTTCCCAGGTTTTGCGAACGCCGATGCGGGCTTCGGCCGTGGTTCCGGTGGTATCATAGAGATTGAAGCCCCAGGCCGGGTTCAGTAGGGCAGCTTCGCCCTTGTTGTAGGAATAGAGATATGCGGCCACGAGGCTTACGGGCCAGTCAAAAGGACGGATGTCGAGATTGATGCCGCTGAGAGCCTGGTTGTGGACGGGCTGCCAATCGCTTTCGTCCATATATTTGGCGCCAAAGAGGAGATCGCAGTTCAGGGTATAGTCTTCGGCGGCCGCATGAGCGGACGGAGTGGCGCAGAATATGATCATTATTATTGAAAGAAAGAGCTTGCTGTTCATGAAAACTCCTTTTTTCTGAAATCTCTTTTATTGCTTTGGCAGTCAAGGTTATTTTGCAACTCTGCAACATTGCGTGGAAAAATATCCATACTTGGGTCAACTGTAAATTAATGATTGTATGAATGGGTGGGCGAGTGTATATAATGAATACTGGTTCATGTGAAATATAATTAGCATAATTAAAGTGTTATGGTTTTTGGGTGACATTCGGGTTCTTTTTTGATGAAAAATGGCATTGAGTTTGCATTTATTTGTAATACAGGAGTGATGCTATGATTAGGCTTACTCGCAGGGAGATTCTTGAGGAGCTGTCAAGGCTGGGGATTCATAACTGGCGTGATCTCAGAAGGGCTTGCCGTGATTTTGAGCTCTACTGGGATCAGGTGATGATGGATTCCTGCGAAAGCTGATTTTCGGTTTTGCCGTAAGGCAATTGAAGGGGGCAGTTAAAGGCTGCCGCGGTTATTGCGGTCATATGAGGTTGAATTTTTTGAGGTCCTCAAGCAGTAGCTCTTTGTTGATGGGTTTTACGATATAGGAGGATGCGCCTCCCTGATAAAAGGCCTGATCAACATTACGCGAGTCCTCAAGGGCGGTGGTCATGATGATTACCGTTTCCCGCCCCGAGCCGTTATGGGCTTCTAATTCACGAATTTTTTTCAGGGCGGTCTGTCCGTCCATATTGGGCATCATTATATCCAGACAGATGAGATCAAAGGGCTGCTGATGCTTAATTGACTGCTGGAAGAGGTCGACTGCTTCGCTGCCGTCAGTGGCGGTTACGCATTCTCCGTAGGGCATCAGCATGCCTTTCAGGATTTCCTGGGAGCTGATGTCATCTTCTACGATCAAGATTCTCATAAACTAAATATATAATTTCATTAATCGTGATGTCAAAATTTAGTTGCCGAGTGCAGGGCTGCAGTATGCTGTATTTTATGTTTGACTGTGTGTGCTAACATGTTATACAAAATAATCAATTTTAACATTATTTATATATACAACATATATAATAAGATGTATTTGTTTGCAAAGAAGTTGCAGGGGAAAATTGCATGGGAGATGAAAAAAATGTTCAGGTGATGTTTCGCACCACACCTGAAAACAAGCAGAAACTGAAGACTCTGGCCGCGCTGCGCTCGCAGACCCTTGAAAAGATGGTCATGGAACTGGTTGAGCGGGAATTTGAACAGGGCGGCTGGTCTATTCTGCAACATCCGGGAAATAAGGGTAAATAAATGATCGAGGAGGTTTTTCGTGATTGAAAAAATGCAGGGATTCTGGGTGGAGGCATCCAATAACATGGGTGATACGGTTAAGGCCGGTGATCATCTCTATGTGACCAAGACTCCGTTGAACCGGGGGGATCTGGCCTTATGTGTGGGAGATGGCTCACCCTATATCTGTCGGGTGGAAGATGAGGTTCCGGCGGATGCCTACAAGATCAACAAGATTCTCAAGGATAAGGATCAACTGAGTGCTACGGAAATCAGACAGACCTTTCTGGACCTGGACAGTCTTGTCTGACATGAAAAAGATTGGGCTTCTGGTCTTCGTCTTCATGTTGCCCCTGATTGCAGCTGCGGGCGACGGTGCTGGTGATTTTCAGACCGCAATGACCTTTTACGAGGGCTCGTCCGAACAGCCGCCGGATTATGGTGAGGCGGTCCGCCTGTTCCGGATTGCGGCCGAAAAAGGCCATGTCGAGGCCCGGACCTACCTGGGGATGTGCTATCTCAATGGACAGGGGACTGTCCAGAATTATGCCGAGGCCTTCAAATGGATTGAGCGGGCCGCCGGTGCCGGAGATCTGAAGGGCCAGTATCTGCTGGGCGAGATGTATCGCAGCGGGCATGGCGTCGGGCGTGATTTTGAAAAGGCGCGTCTGTGGTTCGATCGGGCTGCCAGGCAGGATTATGCCCCGGCACAGAGTGTGCTGGCCGGGATGTATGCCTCCGGTCAGCAGATTGGGCTGAATTATGTCCTGGCCCATATGTGGTGGAATATCCTGGCTGCCGGGGGCAGCGAGGAGGCCGGCCGCTCCCGTGAAAAGATTGAGCAGTACATGTCGTCCGCGCAGATTGCCAAGGCGCAGAAACTGGCCCGGGAATATATGGAGAAACGTTAGCCGGCCCCTTTCCTTCGCCGGGAGGGGCCCCTATATAATAACTGTCAACACAGAAACCCTTAGACCTCCTTATTGGCCGGGCACCTAAAAGCCCGGCTTTTTTTTTGAGGAGATCCAATGTCTGGGTCTCCTCAGGGCAAGCCTCAATA
>CAYWBU010000048.1:12137-15489 GCA_964456565.1 uncultured Bacteriovoracaceae bacterium
CCTGTTGATGATCGCCAATTTCAATTCGTCGGAAAGATCGTTGAAATATGCGCAGTATCCGGCAACCCGGACCAGGAGGTAGGGATGGTTCTCGGGGTTGTTATATGCATCCAGCAGGATCTCTCTGTTGATCACGTTGGGCTGGAACTGCATGCCGCCCTTCTTGAAATAGGTGCCGACCAAGCCGGAGAGGTTTCTGATTCCGCCCGGGCCCTGGAACAGGGATGAATCAAGGGTGAAGGTAACCGTGGTGCCGTTGGGGGCATATTCGGCGAAATCAACGCCGGCGACAGCGTTCAGGGATGACAACAGGTCGGCCACTTCCATTCCGTAATGCGGCGCAACGCTGTTGGCCAGAGGAACACCTTTCAGCCTGCCGGAAGGCAGGGCCGGAGTCTTCAGTCCGTAGATGATGTTTACGTTCAAGGCATAATAACCGGCGGCATACAGTCCGTCACGCGGCGAGTTGTTGACCGAGGCCAGGGCCTTGGTGAAGATGTCCAGGGTCCGGTTTTCCCAGTCCCGGGCCGCGGTTGATTCATCGTTGCCGAATTTGGGCACCGTAAGCAGGGCCGCTCTGATCTCCTGATAGTTGGCACCTTCAAAATTATTGTCGATGGCCTCAATGATCTCGTTGATGGTGTAGAGCTTTTTTTTGTAGACGACTTCATCGATGGCATGCAGCGAATCTGCCACGTCCGTGATGCCAACCGCCTGGATGCCATGGCTGTTGATGGTGGCGCCGCCTTCATAGGCATCCTTGCCGCTTTGGATGCAGCCCGGGAAGAGGGTTGATGCCAGCGGAACGGTGAAATTTTCGCGCAGGACCTTGTCTATCTTCTGGTGTTCGGCGAGGATGGAACCGGTCAGCTGATTGAGGCGCCGCTGGTAACGCTCAAGCAGTTCGTCCATGCTGGCGGGCGGATTGTAACAGGCCGGATGGGCCTTTTTGCGATACAGGTCGCGGAGCCTGTAATAGTTCTTCGAGATGGTTTTTGAGATTTTGTCATCCCGGCGGCAGTTGTAGTCGATAAATTTTGTGATCAGCAGCTCGAGCTGATCAAGGATGCCGACATTCCACTGGTCATCTTCCTCACCCTTGAGGGCCTGCAGGAAGGGCATGACAACATTCACATTGGCGCAGTCGGTATTGCCGAAATGGTCGTCCGTGGCGTTGGGCTCGACGCAGCCGATCACCGAATAATTTCTCACATCCTGCTCGGTGGCCGTGGGGTAATGTTTTTTGAGGGTTTCCAGGTAGATTTCATCGTTGTAGAGGGCCGGCATGGGGGCGCCGTTGATATAGACCTCGGCAATCCGGTCCTGATATTCAAGGGGGCTGTCTTCATGGATCCGGGCCGTCATGTTGACCGCCAGCGGCTGCAGTTCGCAGATGTCCAGCAGCATGTAGGTGAGGTCGTTGGTGCCGTCCTTGCCGTCTTTTGTGAGTCCGCCGAATGTCAGGGCCTGGTCGGTGGACTGGGTCTCGAAGAGCCTTGAGATCCTGAGATAGGTATCGCCGTCGCTTACCAGGATTGCCTCGTCCATCTTGAGGATGAAGAGGGCCAGCAGTTCCTTGGCCTCCTCATAGGTGATTCGGCCGGCGGCCTTGTCCCGTTCGTAATAGGGGTTGAGGATCTGGTCGAAGCGCCCGTGGGAGATGGCATTTTCATAGGATTCTATGCAGAGCGCGATCTGCAGGAACAGCATGCTCTGGAGGGCCTCATGGAAGGTGCGGGCCGGATTTTTGGGGACATGCCGGCAGATTGCGGCCATCTTTTCCAGTTCGCTGCGGCGCTGGGGGTCTCTTTCATTGCGGCTGAGGGCCGTCAGACTATCGGCATAACGTTCAGCAAAATTTTCCAGGGACCTGAGGCCGATGAGGACGCCGCGGTAGAAATCCTGGTTGTTGTCCGGATATTTTTCGCGGGCCTCCTCGACCTCTTTGATCAGGCCTGTGGTTCCAAGTTGCAGGATGCGTTCATAGTTGACACAGAAATGCGCGATCGAAGCCATATTGTTGTTGAATCCGAGACGCAGGTCGGAGGCGTGCGCCAGGGTCAGCAGCCAGTCCTTTACAGAGGTGTTGACTTTTGCGATGAGGCAGTGCCTTGCCCAGAAGGGCAGGACCTTGGCATAGAAATAAAGTTTGTCCTTGAGTGAGATCTGGAAGGAAACCGGTGTCTGGCGATTGATCTGCGGGAGGATTGAGGCCAGGAGGATGCCGAAATGTTCCTCCCATACCTGGGCCCCCTGTCTCTTGGTGGTGAAGTTGCCCACCAGCAGTTCGTCGGGATAAATGATAACCTCTTTGTTGTTAAGTACATATGAGAGGCGTTCCGATCTGTGGATGGGGGTGGGTTTTTTGAAGCCGTTCATCCTGTAATATTTGGTCTTCAGTTTGGAGGCCTCGATGCAGAGGTGGTAGTCACTTTCCCTGATGGCCTGCTGGATATCGCGCACGCGTTTGGTGAAGGAGGCCTTGCGGGTGAATGATCCCAGATCGAAGTTTTCAGCCGTGATGCCAAAGGTCTTGAACAGTTCGACGGATTTCAGCAGGGCGGCCTCGCTCTGGTCCTGGGTGATGTTTAGGGACGCCTGTTCCAGGTTCATGCGGCGGGCCTTGTCTTCGTACATATTGTGATATTTGAGCAGTTCAATGGAGTCATGTCCGGCGGATTTCAGGAAATCTGCGGAGGCCTTGATGCTTTTCTCCATGTCGTTCATCCCCGGCAGGATCACCATGCGGAATTTTACGTTAGCCTTGGATTCGATGAGTTTTTTGATATTGGCCTGGATCAGGTCGGTGCCCTGGCCGGTATATTTCTTGTGGAGAGCTTCATCGCCGACCAGCTTGAGATCGACATAGAAGATGTCTATGTAGGGAGCGACCTTGCTTATATTCTTCCAGGGTACATGCATGGCCGTTTCAACCGCAACATGGATCTTTTCTTTCTTGAGCTGTTTCAGCAGCTTGATCAGGTTTTCAGGGTCCTGCAAAAGGGGTTCGCCGCCGCTGAGCGTCACGCCGCCGGAGGTGCTGGAATAATATTCCCTGTCGCGCAGGACAATTTCCATGATGTCCGAAATTGAATAGTTGCTGGCTGGCGTGGCCTGGGGCTGGAGGGGTTGTGATTCGGGATTCTGGCACCACCGGCATTTCGGCCCGCAGCCCTGAAAGAAGATCGTTGTGCGCATGCCGGGGCCGTCATGGACGCAGCTGCGTTGGATATTCATGACGTTTAATCCATCAGTGCATTTTTTTTTGTCTTCAACGCCAGGTGTCCTTATTCCGCTTGTTTGTAATGATTCTGGGTTCTGAATAGTCTCCATCATGCACTCTTCCTACTCT
>CAYWBU010000049.1:0-15271 GCA_964456565.1 uncultured Bacteriovoracaceae bacterium
GCGGCGGCAGCAGCACGCAGATTAAGGAAAGTTCGCAGACCATTATCAGGGTGGAGATGGGCGCATTGGCCACGCCGGCAAAAAATCCGGCCATGCCCACGATAATGTAGGCTGCGGGCTGGGTCGCAATGCCCGGGAACAGGTTGTGGGCAATGCCGCCAAAGGCGCCGCCGAGCATGGCCCCGATAACCAGGGATGGAGCAAAGACACCGCCCGATCCGCCGGATGAGATCGTGAGCGAGGTGGCGACGATTTTTAGCAGGGCGATAACCAGCATCAGGCCGATGGCCATCTTGCCGTAGATGGCCAGCTGGACCCAGCCGTAACCGGATCCGAGAATCTGGGGGTAGAACAGGGCCAGCAGTCCCAGCATCAGGCCTCCTAGGGCCGGTTTCAGGTGATTGGGGATCGGCAGTTTTTTGAAGAAATTATCCCGCATACCGTAAAAAATTTTGACATATAGGTAGCCCAGGCCGGAACAGATGACCGCCAGGACCAGATAGAAGAAGAGTTCTGCGGGTTTCCTGAAGATGAAGTCGGGGGTATGAAAAAGGGCTCCCCAGCCGACAATGGACGAGAAAACAGAGTATCCCACGATCGAGGAGATGATGGCCGGAATAATGGCCTCATATTCAAATTCGGCCTCGCTGTAGAGGGCCTCGGTGGCGAAGAGCGCCCCGCCTAGCGGAGCACGGAAGATGCTGCCGATGCCGCCGCCCATCCCGGCGATTACCATGGTACGGCGTTCGCGGCTGGAGAGTTTGAGCTTGGTGGCCAGGAAAGAGGCAAATCCGGCGCCGATCTGGGCGATGGGGCCTTCGCGGCCGGCCGATCCGCCGGAGCCGATGGTGATCGCCGAGGTGATGGTCTTGATGAAGGGAACCCGCAACCTGATTTTGCCCTTTTTGTTGTGGAAGGAATCAATGGCGGCATCGGTCCCGTGCCCTTCGGCTTCGGGTGCCCAGGTATAGACGATCAGGCCGGTTATCAGTCCGCCGATGGCCGGAATCAGGGCCAGGTACCAGGGAACGCCGGTATTGAGGTTGAATATCCGGGTGGTGAGGATGGGATTGACCTTTGAAACCATGCCGGTGGTTTCGTCAATGAGCGGCGGGACAAAGGCACCGGTTTTGACCATGAAAAGGTTGTTGCTGAGATCGATCAGATAGTAGAATACCACCGCCCCCAACCCGGATACAACACCGATGATGGCGCTTAGGACTATCAGTTTGGTGACATTTTTATAATCAAAACTAAATTGCTGTTTCATCGCAGTCGTCCGGGTGGTCACTATTAAAATATAAAAAAAGAAAAGCCCAAAAGGAACCTCTGTGCAGCAATCGGTGATTCAGTAAGAGATCCGCTGCAAAACCTATATAACTGCAACCGAATGCGGTCAAGGGGAGAAAGATGCGGGAGGATGGTTATGGGCTCGGGCGGCCTTACTTGACTTATTGCAGGCCGGGGTTTAAAAAGCCCAGATGGTTTACGGTCCGAATGAATGGGTGCTGAAAGGCAAGGTCAGGGATGATATTTTTCCGGACCTTGATTTTACCCCGATTTTCAAGTCGCTGATGCTGCTGCGGGGCTTCAGCAGTTCGGACAGTCTGATGACCTTTCTTTCGCCGACCCTGGCTGACCTGAAGGACCCCCGGGATATGCTCGGGATTGATCGGGCCGTTGAACGGCTGGCCGGGGCGATTCTCAACAAAGAGGTCATCGGGGTGTTTTCCGACTATGATGTTGACGGAGTCTGCAGCGCGGCCCTGATCCATCGTTTCCTGGTGCGGTCCGGCCAGAATGCGCCGGTGATCTTTATCCCGGACCGCAATGAGGATGGCTACGGCCTTTCGCAGCGGGGCATAGATCAGCTGCATGACCAAGGGGTCAGTCTCCTGATTACGGCTGATTGCGGTATCAGTGCGGTCAGTCAGGTGGAATATGCCAAAAGCCTGGGTATGGATGTGGTCGTGACGGATCATCATGAGCCGGAAGGCCCGTTGCCGGATGCCCTGACGGTGGTCAATCCCAAACAGGGGGAATGCCCTTTCGGAAATGAAGACCTTTGCGGAGCCGGGGTTGTCTTTCATCTGATTGTGGCCCTGCGTTAATACCTGCGCCAACAGGGCATGCCGGATCTGCCGAATCTTAAACAGGATTTAGACCTGGTGGCCCTGGCGACCGTGGCCGATGTGGTGAAGCTCTCGGGGGTAAACCGAATTCTGGTCAAGGAAGGCCTCAATGTGCTCAATTCGCAGGGCTGTCCGGGAACCTATGCCCTGGCGCGGGTTGCCGGCATCAGGAAGGAAATCATGGCCCGTGATCTCGGGTTCATCCTGGGTCCCCGGATAAATGCCGCCGGCCGGGTGGCCAATGCCTCCAAGGCGGTTGATCTTCTGATTACCCAGGATGCCTCACAGGCGAATTTTATTGCCCAGGAACTGCATAAACTCAATCGGCTGCGTCAGATTGAGGAGCAGAAGGTCCTGAAAGAGGCCGTCAGTATGATTGAAGACGGCGGTTCAAAAGAGATTGTTGTAGTGGCCGGAACCGGCTGGAACACCGGGGTGATCGGGATTGTGGCATCCAGACTGGCATCACGCTATTTGTGTCCTGCAATAGTGATATCGATCGACAGTAACGGCACCTGCCGGGCATCGGGGCGTTCTTTCGACGGACTGGACCTGCATGCGGCGGTTTCCGATGTGAGCCACCTGCTGGTAAGATTCGGCGGGCACAAGAAGGCCGTGGGCTTCACGATTGAGGCGGACAAGATTCTGAAATTTACCAATGAGCTGGAGAAGGTTGTGGCCGGCATGGAGAACGATGCCAGTCCTGGCATCGAGGTTGATTTGAGGATTAGCCCCCTTGATTTAAGTCCGGCCCTGCTGGATGAACTGGAAATGCTGGCCCCTTACGGGGAAGGTAATCCGGAGCCGGTTTTCATGATGAAGTCAATGGAGATTGTGGGCCGCCGTAAATTGGGTGGGAACCGGCTGAAACTGGTTCTGAAACAGTCCGACCGCCTTTTCCATACTCAGGGATTCACTCTGCCGGTGGACCCGGACGATCTGCCGCGTTTTGTGGATGTGGTCTTTACGCCCCTTAAAACCAGATTCAATGGACATGTGTATCTTTCGTTAGCGTTGAAAGCCTTATGTCCCGCTTAGCAAAGTCGGCGGCAAGCTTCAGCTGAGACTGTCTGGCCGTAGAGACTTCCGGGGCCAGGGTTACGTAACTCAATGGTTGCGGCTTCAGGAGACATGTCAGGACTGCAACCGTTGCAATGAGCAGAGTATAGGCCGCCACGGCCTTGATGCGCTTGACTGCTGTACGTTGCAGGATAGTGCGTTTGATCTGCTGTTTGGCCCCCTGGGGAAAGGTTTCAATTACTCCGGCGTCAATCAGTCTGACAAAGGCACTGATGGCGTCGAAACGCATTTCCAGGGACTCTTTGATGTGGGTCTCAACGGTTTTGTTCTCATCGATGATGTCATAAATATTCAGATCGGTGGGGGTGAGATCATATTCTCTGACAATTTCCTCGGTTAGCGGCATGACCTTGACCGGGCAGTAGTCGGTGGGCGGCATTTTGGCCTTGATGCCGGGCCATTCATCGATCATGCGCAGGGTATCCAGGATGATCCCCTCGGCCGGGATACTGCAGGTCAGGAGGTTGTCTATCTCGGGGACGGTCTCTTCAAATTTGTAACTGCCCTCACTCCACTGGAAGATTTCCAGCAGGACTTCCCTGATGGTCATGTGTCCGGTTTTGGCCAGGACATTTTCCGAAAGTTTGCCCTGGGCGATGAGGGTTTCGTGCCATTTGACGCCCTTTTTGTCCTCCTGGGCCCGGGCGGTTTTAAGGATCTTGTCCTGCAGGAAGCCGTTTTCCAGCAGGATGTCGGCCCGCGGATCATGTTCCCAGAGCGAGGAGGTGACGCCCGTGAGGATGCCGTCTTCAAATAAAATGGAGACCTGTTTCTTCGGCGCGGTGAGAATCAGGGCGCCGCTCTTGGTCTGCTGGGAGATGAGCTGGAATATCTCGGTTATACCGAAGCCGGAAAGGGTTCCCAGAAGCGCCATGTCAACCTCCGATCCTGGCCGGTTCGAATCTGGACGACCGCCAGTATGCCAGCGAGATGATGATCAGTCCTGCCAGCCTGAGAAGCAGAGCGGATGAGCTGCCTGCCGGGGCCGGAATAATGGAATGGATTATCTGTCCGCCGCTGACAATCAGAATGATTCCTGAACTTATGGTGAACAGGCGCAGGGACCCGTCAAGCATACGGTCTCCCATTATCAGACCCATGCCGGGCAGGATCTTTTCCAGTTTCTTCAGCTGTATCCTGGAGTCTTTGCGGTATTGGCGGACATCATCAGCCTTGTCGGCCACGACCTGCTGATTGCGGTTTTCCTTTGAATTAATCCATTCGCACTGCAGACATAAGGGCAGACCTTTCTGTGACAGTCCGCCCACATAATAGAGGCGTCCGCAGCGATGACATTTTTTGGAAAATTTATCCTGGGGTATACGGTCAAGCAGCAGCAGCAGGATAAGATAAAAGAAGGCCGCCATGGTTGCCCGGCCGCGAGGGAAAACGCCCATTATCAAATTCCAGAGGCCGTCTGCCGCATCTTCCAGTTCCGTTGAGGTTTTCATCTGCCGGGCAATCAGGGTTGTAACCGGGGTGGCGTCGATGACGAAGTTGTTTTGCAGCTCGTGGGACTCCATGTCCAGCAGTTCTCTTACGCGGGCGGGAGCCAGGTCGCTGGCCGCCATAACTGATTTTTCGGCGGCGTAGAAATTGAGCATCTGCTGGTGGGTCCGGCTCAGGTTATAATGATAGACGGGGTTTTGGGGTTCCAGACTGATACTGTTGCCGAAGGCCTTGAGGGCTTCACGGTTACGCCCTTCTTTTGCCAGGGCAATCCCGAGATGATTATAGTAGCGGGCGCTGGCCGGATCAATGCTGAGACATTGGTCCAGAGTCAGGGCTGCCGCTGAGTAATCGCCTTTTCTGATATCCAGGAGAGCCCTGGCATTGAGCGCATCGGCATCTCCGGGGTTTTCTTTGACCCAGGCGTCAATTGTGAGGTAGTCCTTGCTGTCAGCCAGCCCGTGGTCAGTGAGGAAGATCTCCCTGTTTACCTGAGTATGGGGATAGGTCAGGAAGGCTGCTCCGGTATGGGTTATCATTGCGGACATGAAGATGAAGGCCGCAATGACCAGGGCGGCCCCTTTTTCATTTTTGTTCATGTATGTCCGCAGCAGCAGGAACCACCAGGCGGGATAAAGCAAGGGAGCTGCCGTAGCGAAAAAAGGCAGGATGACTATGATGAAAATCCAGAGTTTGGTGGCCGCCGCCGGGAACTGTTGGTCGGTTGCGGCCTGGATGTCATTGTACAGGAGCGGAATATATTTGACCAGCAGGCTGACGCCGATGAGTACAAATGTCAAAATTGTAGCCGCGATAACAAAAAAGTAACCGCTGCCAACAACCGCTGTAGTATACGGCCAGAAAGCGAACCATTCGCCCGAAGGAAAATATGGCAGCATCCCGGCCAGAAACCGAGTATGCTCCAAATCAGCTATCCTCAGGGATCAGACTGTCCAGTTTAATTGCCAGTTCCATCATGAATGTTCTCTCATCTCCTTCAATTTTGACCTTGATGGGGACGCTCAGAGCGTTTGCCGAGATAATGCTAGCATCACCTGTGCCAACTATCTGGATGCGTCCGCCGCTGAATCCGGTCTGCGGGAGATCTGCGACTGATGGTTCCGGCTCGATTTCGTCAATGGCGGAAGGCGCCTGCGTCAGGTCTTCCTGGGAAAAATCATAGGATGGCTCCGCCTGCAGCGGTTCGTTATATTCGTCAATATCCGGACCACTTTCGGCCGGAATCTCAAATTCAGCCGCAGGGGCCGCCGGCGGTTGTTCTTCCGGGAGATCGTCGGGCAGGGTGATGTCTTCCTTTGGTTCAGTCGGCGCTGTGGTTTCCTGCGGCGCAACTGCTGCGGCTGCCGGTTGGGAATCAAAGGATATTGAGGGCTCGGCGGGGCGCTGCGGTTTTCCGCTGGTGCCGGACTCGATATGTTTGAGGACCATCTTGGTTATCTTGGTCAGGGTCGGCAGGACTCCGTTGCCGGTAGTGGCGATAGCCTCGAAGAAGGGATACTTGCTGTTGGGATTCAGCAGCTGTTCCATCTCGATCGCCGGAGAGACATCCGGCAGGTCGCGTTTGTTATACTGGAGAACCAGTGGTGTGGTCTGGAGACTCTTGCCGTAGTAATTGAGATTTTCTTCGAGGTTTTTGAGACTTTCGATATTCTCTTCCATCTTGTCGCGCTGGGAGTCGGCCACAAATACGATGCCGTCGACGCCGGTGAGAACTGCCCGCCGGGTGGAGTTGTAGAAAACCTGTCCGGGGACGGTGTAAAAATGCAGCCTGGTTTTGAACCCCCTGATATCGGCGATTTCAATCGGCAGGAAATCAAAAAACAGGGTGCGGTCGGCCTCGGTGGCCAGGGAAACCAGCTTGCCTTTCTGGTCCGGGGTGACGCTGGCGTAGATATACTGCAGGTTGGTGGTCTTGCCGCACAGGGATGGTCCGTAATAGACGATCTTCGCCGATATTTCTTTTTTCGCGTAATTGATTACAGCCACATTAACCTCCGCCGGCCAGTTTTACGATCTCAAGGTCAACATCCTTGAAGTCCTTGTGTTCCTTCTGGATGTCACGAAATATTTTGAGGGCCTGTTCCGTTTTTCCCATGGCCTTGTAGGTCTGTCCTATTTCGTACAGGACCCCGACCTTCATATCTTCTGTAACGTCAGGCAGGGCCGCCGCCTGTTTCATGGATTCCATGGATTTGTCGAACAGGTTCTTTTCGCGATAGGTGATGCCCAGCATGATGTGGGCGTCGAAAAGTTTTTCATTGGTGGCAATCACCTTCAGGAAGGCATCCTCGGCTTCATCCAGCAGGCCGGTTTCGCGGTAGGCCAGCCCCATGTTGTAAAGGAAAAGCGGATCCTGGGATCCTTCCTGGGCGGCGTTTTCCTCCAGGGCTTTGAAAACGGCGCCGACACCGGTGATGTCCTCCGGGGACTCGTCCTGCATTGTTTCATCAGCGGTTTCTTCGATCTCCAGTTCCTCAATTTCCCGATCCAGTTCGGCGTTCAGGTTGAAGAAATCCCGGTCCTGCTGGGCCGGTTTTTTCGAAGTTGAAGGCAGTTCCTCCAGCATGGATTTCTCGGCTTCAGGGACATTGAAGGACCGGACTTTCTGGGTGACATGTTTGTGTGAGGGGTCCAGCTCGGCCGCCTTCTGCATGTAGGTGGTGGCCTTTTCGCTTTCTCCGATGGACTCCATCAGTTCGGAGAGCTTGACATACTGGGAAGCGGCATCACGGGCGAACCCCTGGGTTTCATACAGGGTCGCCAGCTTGTCGTAGGACATCTCCCAGGAGGGGTGGATCTTCTGGGCATGTTTGTAGAGGGCAATGGCCTTGGGAAAGAAACCTTTCTCGTTGTAGGTGTCGCCCAGCCTCAAGTAGATGGCTGCAGCGTCTTCATTGCGATGGGCTTTGATGTAAAAATCGCCGAGTTTTTTCAGGAGGACCGGGTCTTCGGGGCGCTTTTCCAGCTGGGCTTCACACTCTGTTATGTCTTTTGAAGCCTTGCTTTTGCCAAAAATGTTATCCAAAAGCCCCATGCTCAATACCTGTCTGATCTTTGTTTTTTTTGCGCTGAGAATGTTAATCTAACAATATAATAACCTGTTTTCCTGTCCATTAAACCTCTTTTTACTGTTATCCTTTCATGCGTGTCAATGTTAATGCGGTATCGGATATTGGATTATATAACTTGATTCTGCAATAGTTATGCCTTGGGTAAGACATGGATTGCCGGCAGGGAGGACAGATGGTAGGATCTGATAAAAAACAAGGTGTGTTTTTTGGATTCTGAATTACTTGATATTAGAGGGCTTAAAACCCATTTCTTTACGCCCGATGGCGTCGTCAGGGCCGTTGACGGGGTGGATCTGACCCTGGGACGGGAGCGGACTCTCGGGATTGTCGGCGAATCCGGCTGCGGCAAGACAGTGCTGGCCCTTTCGATTTTGCGGCTTGTGCCCGATCCTCCGGGCAGAATCATGGCCGGCAAGGTGCTGTTTGAGGGTCGCGATCTGCTGGAACTTGATATGATGGCCTTGCGTGGGATCAGAGGCAACGAGATCTCCATGATTTTCCAGGAGCCGATGGCGGCCCTCAATCCGGTTTTTTCCATCGGTTCTCAGGTGGCCGAGGTCTTCAGACTGCATCAGCCCGAAGTCGCCACCGACAGGAAAATCGCCCGAGTCCTGGCGGCGGAGATGCTTGACCGCGTTGGTATCGGGAATGCCGGCCGGCGACTCAAGGATTACCCGCATCAGCTCAGCGGCGGAATGTGTCAGCGGGTGATGATCGCCATGGCGCTGGCCTGCCGTCCGAAGTTGATGATCGCCGACGAACCGACGACGGCCCTGGATGTTACGACTCAGGCCCAGATCATGGATCTGATGCATGAGCTGAAGGCCGAAATCGGAACATCCATTATTATAGTTACCCATGATCTGGGGGTTGTGGCCCAGTCCTGCCAGGAGGTGGCGGTTATGTATACGGGGCGGGTGGTGGAATATGCCGCAGTGGAGGCTATTTTTGCAGAGCCGCTGCATCCCTATACCAAGGGGCTGATGCTTTCAGTGCCGCGCAAGGGGGACAGCCTGCGCGATAAAAAACTGCATGCCATTGCCGGCAGTGTCCCGGACCTCAGGCGCTTGCCGGGGGGCTGCACCTTTAATCCGCGCTGTCCCGAAGTGATGGATATCTGCCGTCGGGAAGAGCCTCCCGTGGTCAAGGCTGCCGGCGGGCGGAGTGTGAGGTGCTGGAAGTATGTCTGAAATCTTGCCCCTGCTGAAAACCGTTGGATTGAAAAAAAGTTTTGCGGTTGAATCCGGCTGGCTGCATGATTCGCCGGAGCGCTTCTATGCGGTGGATGGAGTTGATCTGGAGATTCGTCCCGACGAAACACTGGGGCTGGTGGGGGAGTCGGGCTGCGGCAAAAGTACATTGGCGCGGCTGATGCTTATGCTGGAACGGCCGGATGCCGGACAGATATTTTTTGCCGGACGTGATCTGTTGACGGATGATGCCTTTGTGAAAAAAGAACTGCGTCGCCGGATGCAGGTGGTCTTTCAGGATCCCTTCGGGTCGCTGAATCCGCGTAAGCGGGTAATTACTGTGGTGGAAGAGCCGATGCGGCTGCATGGCATCGCTCCCAAGGCAGATATTCGCGCACAGGCCCTTGAGCTTCTGGCCAAGGTCGGGATCAGCCATGATATGGCGTTTCGTTATCCGCATGAGTTTTCAGGGGGCCAGCGCCAGCGGATCTGCATTGCCCGGGCCCTGGCAGTCGGGCCGGAACTGTTGATATGCGATGAACCTGTAAGTGCCCTGGATGTTTCGATCCAGGCCCAGGTTATCAATCTGCTGGTTGAATTGCAGCAGGAATTCAGTCTGGCCAACGTCTTTATTTCGCATGATCTGGCAGTGGTCGGCTATGTCTCGCACCGGGTGGCGGTGATGTATCGGGGTATGATAGTGGAACTGGCCGGGGTTGATGCCATTTTCAGCAATCCCCTGCATCCCTATACCATATGCCTGATGGAGGCCGTGCCGGAACCGGTTCCCGGTAAAATGGCCGGAAACACCTGTCGTCCTGCGGGGCTTCTTGCTGACGGTGGTTGTCCTTTTGTGGGGCGTTGTGAGCGGTCGGCTGAAATCTGTGTCCGTGAGAAACCGCAGTTGGCGGAGAAGAAAGACGGGCACCGGGTGGCCTGCCATTTCTGCTGAAAACGGATTTGATGACAAATGGCTTGACAACCCGAATCAGTATATATATTAAAGTGAACCTCAAAACAGAGAGATTATTAAGGAGTAATATAAATGGCCAATCATGTTTCGGCGTTAAAGAGATACAGGCAGTCACAGAAGAGACGGCTCAGGAACAAGAGCTACAAATCTTCAATTAATACAAGCGCCAAAAAGATTTTTGTCGCCCTTGAGGCTAATGATATGGAAGCGGCCAAAGAACACTATCAGCATACCATTGCCCGGCTGGACAGTGCCGCTAATAAAGGTGTTCTGCATCAGAAAACCGTTTCAAGAAAGATATCCAGACTGACCAAGAAATATAACGCCGCCATTTCACAGTAAGCCTCCGGCTTAAGCGATTAGATATTTTTTCACCCGGTTTGCCTTGGCAGGGAAACCGGGTGTTTTGCGTTCGGATTTGAACGGATTGATCTTGTTTATAAAATCTTAATAACATGCTATCTATTGATATGAAATCGGTCTGAAATTGACATGCTTTCGGCCGGATTACTAAAATGACAATCTGAATTGGCTAAAATGACAGAGAAAAGATGTTATCCAGGCGGACTTCAATCCGAAGCCGGCGACAATAGAACGCTAAGGGTCCTGGTGGTTGATATTGAAGATGATCTCAATGGGCTCGGTGTCCGCCTTGCCGCTTCCCCGGCCGTGGAGTTCGATACGGCGCATTCATGCAATCATGCACTGCAGAGGCTTGCCGAGGATGAGTATGCTGTGGTGCTGGTGAATCTGGATATGGCGGGACTGGCAGGTTATGAGACCGTACGGTCCATCAGGGGCTCGCGGTCGGCGGTAGTTGACCGTAGTATCGCGCTGGTGGGGATAACCTGTAAAAATGTCTGCGCCCGTGAAGCAAAGGACCTCGGTCTGGACAACTGTGTTTCCATGGATCTGACAGATGGGGAACTGGCTGATGTGCTGCGAGACTGTGCCGCGGAAAAAACTGCCGCCGCAGACAATGTGGCGATTTTTGAGCGGGAAAATCTGCTCAACCGGGTTGGGGGCAGTGCCGCGGTTTTGGATAAGATTATAACGACTTTTATCGGCAGTGTGCCGGAGCAGATTGCGGCCCTGAATGAGGCCTTCGCGGCCCGGGATGTCGACCGGGTGCATCTGTTGTCGCATACATTGAAGGGGTCATGTGCCAATGTGGAGGCCCTCAGAATCAGGGATGCGGCCTATCGCATCGAACTGGCCGCCAAAAATGGGGATTTGTCGCAGGTCGGACAGTATCTGGAGACGGTCAGGTGTGAATTTGAAAGATTTATCGACGCGCTGAGAACCGAATCGGAGTAGTCACTGCCTGGAGGTGCGTGGCACGGACTGCCCGGATATCTCATGGGACGATCTTGCCGGGTTGATGTCAATCCCGCCTCTTCTGGTGTAGAGACAGGTCACCGTAAGCTCTTCCGGCCGGCAGCGGGTCATGATGTCGGTATAGATGGCTTCGCAGCAGCTTTCGGCAAATCCTTCATGTTGACGGTACGATATGATATATTTCAGTAACGCGGAATGATCCAGCCGCGGTCCCCGGTATTCGATAATCACGCTGCCCCAGTCAGGTTGATGGGTGATGGGGCAGAATGACATCAGCAGATCACTGCGGAGGCGTTCATGGCAGATATCCGGATAAGTTTGCAGCAGCTGCGGGTCGGGCCGGTAGGTGGCGGTTTGGATGTCCAGGCCGTCGATGTTGATGGCCTCGATGTCGGGCCAGCAGTCCCGGGCGGGTTCTGTCACGGAAAACAGCCGGATTTCGATCTGTTCGGTCTGTAGCGCCTGGCCAAGATCCTTGCTTATCGTATTGATCAGGCTGGTAGTGTCTGCAAAGGGTTCATTGGCAAGACTGCCCAGATAGAGTTTCATGGATTTTGACTCGATGATGAAGGCGGTGGCGGCCGGATAGGTGATTTCCAGGATGGCCACCTGGGGTTTGCCTTTCCGGTCGAGCCAAGTCAGTTCATAGTCGCGCCAGCAATCGAACCCGAAACTTTCAGGCGCAGTCCTTCGGCGCGGCAGCGGACAGAGAATCTCGGGGGCCCGCCTGGGTGGCAGAGGTGTTTTTTTGCCGAGCAGGATATCCTTCACCTGAGGTACTCCGTCGGATCAAGGCCCTGGTCAAACCCCAGGGCCTGTTTGCGTTCCAGGCAGGTGGCGCAGGCTCCGCAGTGGGTCTGTCCACCGCGATAACAGGACCAGGTTTTGGTGAAATCAAAATCAAGTCCGCGGCCGATGCGGGCAATGTCGCTCTTCTGCATTTCACCGAAGGGGGCCGAAATGGTGATGCCGTTGACGGTGCCCAGTTCGCAGGCCCTGGAAATTGCGGTTATGAATTCATTGCGGCAGTCCGGATAAACCGGGTGATCTCCGCCATGGGCTGCTATCAGGATTTCGGCGATACCGTTGCTTTCGGCATAGCCGGCGGCAACTGAAAGCATGATGCCGTTGCGGAAAGGTACCACTGTGGATGACATGTTGTCCTCGGCATAGGGGCCGTCGGGGATAGCGCTGCCGGACTTAAGCAGGGATGATTTGAAAAGATCCCCGATGAAGGGCAGCTCGATTTCTTTCAGGGGCACACCGTATTCATTCGCAAGGAGTCTGGCCATGTTTTTTTCGCAATCTGAGTGCTTTGATCCGTAATCGAAACTCAGGGCCTCTATGCGCTGGTAGCGTCTGCTGGCCCATGCCAGCAAAACCCCTGAATCCATGCCGCCTGAGAGCAGGATAACTGCTGAATCCATATTGGTTGCCTTTCTTTGTTTTTCGAATAATGCATACACTCAGCTACACCAAAAGAAAAGTGGTGACAACAACGGAGGTTTTATAGGGAGAAAGGACCCCTTCTGCAAGGAGTCGGGGTCCCTTCATACGAGGGCACATATCCAACCTTGCGGTTGACGTTCAATGAATTCTGTCCAATGAACGAGTTCATTTTATGAATTGGATTCTGAGATGTCAAGCAGGTTTTGTTATTTCGATGATTTTTTTGTCAGAGAGTATCTTTTGGTTGGTAAAAGACTAGACACCTTTGCGGGTGTCAAAGGTGAGGATGTGCAGTCTGGGGGTCATGCGGAACCCATGGTTGACGCAGAAATCGAAAATTGCGGGCATGTTGCTGAGCTGGGTATCACGGTCGTGGCCGAGGGGCATAATATAGACTTTATGGGACGGTATCCGGTGCTTGGCAATGAAATCCAGGATTTCGCGGCAGGCCTTCTCCTTGTCCGCGATAAATTTGAAGTAATCGATCCGTGTGGTGTTGGCCGGGAGGTAGTGCCAATGAGCATGGATAAATTTGGGGCTGCCGACAACAACGGCATTATCAAGCGGCGGCAGTTCGATTTTGCCGCTTGTCTCGTACTGGAGCTGGTGGCCGTCCTGCAGGAGCCGTTCATGCAGGTCTTTCAATCCTTTTGACCACTGCAGGAAAGGCTCTCCGCCGGTGATTACAATCCGGCTGCAATGAAGATCTCTGACCTTTTGCAGGATGGCTTCAATAGTCATCTCGTTGCCGCCTTTGAGGGCGTAGGGTGTGTCGCACCAGGGACAGTGCGGCTCAATGCAGCCGCTCAGCCGGATGAAGGTTGCCGGCATTCCAAGCCAGGGGCCCTCACCCTGAAGGGAATGGAAAATTTCGCTGATCTGCATGGTTCTATGCATATAACATATATTGTTCTCAGCCAATTAAAGATTGGCGGGAAACAATGAGACATTTAGCAAATACTTTCTTTTTGTGCGGCAGATCTGCTATCGTTGATCACGAGAATCTGAGGATGGAGATGGATATGGAGATTGTTGCGGAAGCGCTTGCAAGGGGGGACAAAGCCTTAAACGAGCATGATTCCAAAAAGGTCTTGCAGGCCTACAGGATTCCGGTGACCAGGGAAGTGCTTGTGGCGGATATTGCTGCGGCCCAAAAGGCAGCTGCTGAAATGGGATTTCCGGTAGTCCTGAAAGGGGCATCCAGCACCCTGACGCATAAGACCGAACTCAATCTGGTCGAGCTTAATATCAAGGACGGCGAGGCCCTTGAAAAGGCCTACAACGGTATCCGGGAAAGGGGCGGCGCTGAACTTGACGGTGTTCTGGTGCAGGAAATGGTCCAGGGCGACCGTGAATTTGTTGTCGGTCTGGTGAGGGATCCCCAGTTCGGCCCCTGCGTCATGTTCGGCCTGGGGGGTATCTTTACCGAGGTGCTCAAGGATGTAACCTTCAGGGTGGCGCCTTTTACCAGGGCGGAGGCCTTGGAGATGATGGATGAGATCCGGTCCAGAAACCTGCTGGGTGAGTTCAGGGGCAAACCGGCAGTCAATAAGGATGTCCTGGCCGACATCCTTGTGAGTGTCGGCCAGATCGGCCTTGAACTGGATGAGATCGCCGAGATAGACCTGAATCCCCTCATTATCAAAGATGATGCCCCGGTCGCGGTTGATGCCCTGATCGTGTTGAAGCAGTAAAGTATCCGCCATGGTGCATCTGCCGGATAAAGCCCTCTTCCTGGCGCCCATGGTGGATTGTACTCATCCTGCCTTCAGACAGCTTGTCCGTTCTTTGGGAGGCTGCGACATCCTGTTTTCGGAAATGCTCAATTCCAGAATGCTGCCGCTCGAGACTCCGGAGACTTCCACCTATATGCGATGGGTCTGCAAGGATGATCTGGTATTGCAGCTCCTGGGCTGCGATCCGGCAAAAATGCAGCGGGCGGCTGCAATCCTCGACAGTTATGCGCCGTGGGGCATTGATATCAATATGGGCTGCTGGCTGAAAAAGATCACCTGTCATGGCTGGGGAGCGGCCATGATGCGGGATATGGATATGGCCCGTAAAAATATCGAGGGCGTCAGAGCCGCAACCGCCAGGCCCCTGTCGGTCAAGATCCGGATCGGCGAACAGCCCGATCAGGCCTATCTTGATGATTTTGTCCAGATGGTGCAGGCCGCCGGTGCCGATTATATCATCCTGCATGCCAGGACCGTTGCCGACGGGCTCAAACGGAGACCGCGCTGGGAGTTTATCGCCGCGGCAAAAGAAAAGGTGGCTGTCCCGCTGATCGGTAACGGCGGGGTTGAGACTGCGCAGGATGTAGTGCGGATGCTGCACGAAACCGGCTGCGACGGAGTGATGATCGGGCGGCAGGCATTGGCGACTCCCTGGATTTTCCGGGAAGCCAAGGCCTTGCTCGGGGGAGCATCTGTCCCGGAGCAGCCGGCATTGTGTGATGTGATGCTGCAGCTGGTTGACGAATGCGAAGAACATCTGCCGGCAGAGTTCGCCCGCAAGCGGTGCGTCAGCTCGTTGCAGTGGCTGTGCCGTAATCTCAAGTTCGGACAT
>CAYWBU010000050.1:0-3966 GCA_964456565.1 uncultured Bacteriovoracaceae bacterium
GCACATCCTTGCAAAACCGATCCGTGAGCTGCGCAGTGCGGCACACAAGGTTGCATCAGGCAACTTTGATGCCGTGGTGACCCTTTCCAACCGCGACGAACTCGGCGACCTGGCCTTGAGTTTCAACAACATGACCGAAAAACTGTCACACTATTTTTCCGAACTTACCCGCTCCAGGGATGAACTGAAAAGCATCATCGCCTCCATCAGGGAAGGTCTGCTGGTCCTGGATGAAAAAGGCCACATAATCCTGTTCAACGACAGTGCCCGCAAAATGGCCGAGACCGATATCCCGGACATCAACAACAGATATTACTGGGAGATCTTCCGTTCCAAGAAACTCAACAGCATGCTTGGAGACGTCAATCAGAGCACCGCCGGCGAGATATCCATAAATGAACGCATCTACATCTGCAGCGTGGCCCCGCTTGAAAACCAGAGTTCTGTAGTGGTGGTGATGCATGACATCACCGAGATCAAACAGGTTGAGCAGATGAAAAAAGATCTGGTGGTGAATGTATCCCACGAGCTCAAGACACCGCTGACTGCCATCAAAGGGTTTACCGAAACCATGCTTGAAGATGATGAGCAGAGCACCGACTACCTTGAGATTATCAAGCGCCATACCGACCGCCTGATCAACATCGTCAATGACCTGCTGCAGCTCTCCGAACTGGAGAAATCCGGCACCGGTCTCAATCGCGAAAGCCTGGATATCCGTTCCCTGGTTGAAAATCTTTTCATTATTTTCGAATCCCGCCTCGACGACAAGGGACTTCGGCTTATTGTTGATGCCCCGCCCTCACCGGTGGAAATCGAGGCTGACGGCTTCATGCTCGAACAGCTCTTCACCAACCTGATCGACAATGCCATCAAATATACCGAACAGGGAACCATCACAATCACCATAAAACCCGGCAGCCATAATCTGGCGATCAAGGTCAGCGATACCGGCATCGGCATCCCCAGAGAACACCTGCCCCGGCTGTTCGAACGTTTTTATGTAGTGGACAAATCCCGATCCAGAAGCCTCGGCGGCACCGGTCTGGGCCTGGCCATTGTGAAGCATATCGTCACCCTGCATGATGGCACCATTACAGTGGAGAGCTCCCCCGGACAAGGTACGGATTTCCTGATCATTATTCCCAGACTGACGGCGAATTAAATGAATTTTACTTAAGGGGATTCACTTTTCCCGCATAAAGGTATAAGATACCATCGCATGAGTAAGGTTGGTAAAAAAAGATACTCGATCAAAGCCATTGATGAACATCCCAAGTTCACCCTGGCATCCCTGCTGTGGCTGTTGTCATATGTGGGGCTTTATTTTACATTGTGCCAGCCCTTCTACATGAGCTTTATCAATGTAACCCCTGAAAACTTCTTCATCGCCACAATCATAAAGGTAATGCTGGTTGCCACCGCCTTTGTCACCATGCTGGTTTCCCTGTCGCTGGCATTCCAGGAGTTCATCAAGCATGCCCAGGAGCTCAAGGAACAGTCCGCCAAACCCGCCGGCCAGTCTCCGCAAAGCTAAAGCCGACTTCCATCGACCTGATTATTCGGGCAAATCACCGCGCATTTTTTTGCAAAAAAAAATTTAAGCATTCCTTGGTAGCGCCGATAGATAAGTTAACGGTTCTCCGTAAAGAACCTCCTCTTTTGCCAGGCTACCTAAAAAGCCTGGCATTTTTTTTGCCTTCAAGAACTAAAGACCGCTCCGCACAAATCCGATTCTAAAAGAGTCAGCTTGTTGTTGAGGAGACCATGCATTGAGAAAGAGACTGAAGAAGAAACTGCTGCAACAGTACATGCACCGTTGTTTCGAAAATGCGGCCCGCCGGGTATCAGGCAACCGCAACCCCGCCAGAACTTCTGCCAAACCAAATCAGGAGGAATAGCGCCGGCGCCGGGGCATGGAGACCGCATCGCCGTCATCCAGCGCCCGGACATCCGGATGGGCCTGTCCGGCTTCGATTTCAAACAGACTGATATCACTGTAGCGGTGTGAATAATGGGCCATCAGCAATCTGCTCGCCCCGGCCTCCCGTGCAAGTGTTCCGGCCTCCAGCGCCGTCATATGCCTATATTCCTCGGCCCGGTCACGGTGTTCCTCCAGATAGGTAGCCTCGCACAGCAGCATGTCAACGCCTGCGGCCAGTTCAAGGGCGCCCCGGCAGGGACGCGTATCCATCACAAAGGCAAAGGACTGCCCCGGCCGGCCGATACTGACATCCCGGACATCAATAGCGCCAACCCGTCCCTTTTCCTTCAACTCTTTCAAAACCGGCCCGGCAAGCCCCATTTCGGCAGCCTTGGCCGGCATGATTGTGAAAGCGTCTTTTTCCGTGATCCGGTATCCGAAAGTATCCACTCCATGATCAAGCGGAGCCGCCCGGATAACCAGCCGTTCATCCTCAAAAATTATACCGGCCGCCTTCACCGGCCGGGGCACAATCGCGGCCGCCTTGAAATAGATGGCGGAATCAAACAGGTTTTCAAAATAGCGCTGGCCGGATTGCGGAAAATAAACCTCCACCGGATGGGTAACCCGGTCCAGGGCTATGCGCTGCAGCACCCCGGCCAGCCCCAGACAGTGATCTCCGTGAAAATGGGTAATAAAAATCTTGGTGATCGCGCTGGCGGACACTCCGCTGTAGATCATCTGACGCTGGGTGCCCTCGCCCGGATCAAACAGAAATCCCTGTTCATCCCAGCGCAGGAAATAGCCGTTATGATTGCGGGAACGTCCCGGCACCTGACTCCCGGTCCCCAAGGCGATCAGCTTACGCTCCGACACAGTTCCCAGCTCCTGAAACCTGATCATCAATCCGCTTTCTCAGATAGCGGACGATCCGCTCATAGACCTCGCTGACACGCTCATCTTCGGGCAACACCTGCCTGATCTTCTCCAGATAACCTTTTTGCTCCAGCCGGCGGCAGGCGGCCGTAAAATTCAGATCAAAGACCCAACCCATCTGCAGCATCTTAAAATCGTTAAGGTTGCCGAGGTGCTGGGTATATACAATATGGCCGGCCATGAGATCCTGGTAAACCCCGTCGGAGATCCCGGGAGTATCGGGCAGATCCAGTTCCAGGGCCGGATTGGACCCGCTGGCATGCCGGCTGTAATAGGTTGTGACCACCTTCCAGATGTCCAGCTTATCCGCATCACGCAGCAGCCTGGCAAAAAACAGCAAGGTGTCTTCCGCATCTTCGGGCAGATCAGCCCGGTTATGCCAGGCAATGGCACTCAGGACCAGATTGCGCTCCGGCCCTGTCAGCCTTTCCAGAACATGCTCACTTTTCAGGATTTCAACCCCGAGTTGGGCATGGTTGACCGAATCCCGGTCCACAAAGGTCTTATAGCGTCGATACTGTTCAAAACGGCCCACATCATGAAACAGGGCCAGAATTTCGGCAAAGACCAGTTCAGCCTCATCCAGCCCGAGATCCCGCCCGATGAACTTGATCTCATCACATACCCGATAGGTATGCTCCTCTTTCAGGATAATGTTCCGATCACGCTCGGAATCGCCATCCAGGAAGGAATGGGCATAACAGCCGAACCACTGCCGGAATCCTGCAAGCAGCTCCGAGTTGAGATTGCGGCCATCAAGTTTCATAAGCGTTCAATATCAGCAATGCCGTTAAAAAACAATCGTCGTCACTTGGGAGATTCTACGGATAACAATCGCTTGGAAAATTTCCTGTTGGACTTGCTGATAGCCAGGGACGGCCTTATCTTATCAACAAGAAGGGGCGCCAGCCCCTGACAATGTGAGGACAATACATGAAGACCGTTGCCATGGAAAAAGACAACAAGAAGATCCTGCATATCGAGGGTGACCTGAACTTTGAAGAGGCCCTCAGCCTCAAAGACTCTTCATCGCCGACACGCCGTTCATGCTTGAGCCGCTGGAGGTCGTTGACTTCAGAAAGGGTCAGGGAACCTACACCCACGCG
>CAYWBU010000050.1:3976-14520 GCA_964456565.1 uncultured Bacteriovoracaceae bacterium
GAAATTGATCTGCAGAAAAGCAGCTCCATCTATCTGAAAAGCATGCAGCTCATCTACCTGGCCAAAAGATTTGCGCGCACTTCAAAACGCAACATCGTCTTCAAGGTCAAATTTTCAGAAGCCTTCAGGAAGGCCCTGAAAAACGCCGCCCTGGGTCACGACCTGATCAAGATTCACTGAAGTGTTTCACCGCAATAGCGGCAGTAGAGCGCATCATTATCATGCCCGCCGGCGCCGCAGTTCGGACACACAACCCGGCTCTTCGAGGCTGCCCGTGACATCTCCACCGTGACAATCCCGGTCGGCACGGCCAGGATACCGAAACCGATGATCATGATGCAGGCCGCCACAAACTGCCCCAGGGGAGTCTGGGGCGAAATATCACCGTACCCGACAGTTGTCATGGTGACGATGGCCCAGTAGATACTGCGGGGGATGCTGGTAAATCCGTTGACCTCACCTTCGATCATATACATCAGGGAACCCAGCAGGATCACCAGGATCAGCACATCCATCAGAAAGACCATAATCTTGCGGCTCGATGAACGCAGGGCCGTCATCAGAATACTGGCCTCACGGGTATACTGCACCAGTTTCAGCACCCGGAAAATCCGCAGGACCCGCAGCACCCGGATCACAATGAAAAACTGGCTGCCCGGCAGCACCAGACTCAGATAGGTCGGCAGCACCGCCAGCAGGTCGATCACGCCGAAAAAGCTGCGGGCATAATGCACCGGGCTGCGGCTGCATATCAGCCGCAGCCCGTATTCAATACTGAACACAATGGTGAAGAACCATTCGATCTGCAGCAGAATATCGCCGTAGGCGGCATTGATCCCGGCGATACTGTCGAGCATCACAGTCACAACACTGATGAGGATGCAGGCGATCAGCAGCACATCAAATATCCGGCCGCCCCGGGTATCCGACCCGAAGATCACCGTATTCAGGGTTGCTTTCAGATCAGGCCAGTTCTTCATGAAAGGTCCCGCCCGGCGCCCAGCATGTCTTCCAGCTCGGCTTCATCATATTCCCCGGCGCTGATCACCCGGCCGCGCACCGAAACACCGGCCCGGTGCACGCTCTCGGGATCGCCGCTCAGCAGCGGATGCCAGGCACAGAGGTCGCGGCCTTCAGCCAGCCGGCGATAGGCACAGGTCTCCGGCAGCCAGTTGAGATAGTCATTGATGTTGGCGGGAGAAAGCAGCATGCATTTCTCCATGACCTGCGCCCGTTTCTGATAGACCCGGCAGCGACAGCTCTCGGTATCCAGGTAGCGGCAGGCGACCCCGGCAAACAGAATCTGTCCGTCCGGTTGTTCAAACTTGATCTGGCAGCAGATTCCGCAGCCGTCGCACAGGGACTCCCATTCTTCGGGATCCAGCTGATCAAGGCGCTTGCGGCGCCAGAAAGCACCTTCCAGTCCGGCTGTCATTTGGCGATTTCTTCCACCTTTTTCTTCACTTCACCGGTGGTATCTTCGACCTTTTCGGTGATTTCGGACGTGGCCTGTTCAACCTTGCGGCCGGCCTCCTCCAGGAATTCATCAACCTGGCGACCGACCTTTTCCGCCGGCCCCTCTTTTTTCAGGGTGACCTTGTCCTTGATGTCATCCACGGTCCGGTCGATCTGTTTGCCGGCCTTTTCCACCGGCCCCTCCTGATCAAAGGTGGTGAAAATAAAAATTGCCGCCAGGGCAATGATGATAATGATCAGAAGTTTTTTCATACCCTATTCCCCTTCAATGATGCGGGCCGACTCCACCACCACGGCCTCAACCGGCACATCCTGGTGCCAGCCGCGGTTGCCGGTCTCAACGGCTGCGATCTTATCCACCACATCCAGACCTTCCACAACCCTGGCAAAAACCGCATAGCCGAAATCGCGCACCCCGTGATCCAGGAACTCGTTATCCTTGAGGTTGATGAAAAACTGCGAAGTGGCGCTGTCAACGGCCTGGGTCCGGGCCATGGAAAGTGTGCCGCGCTCGTTCTTGAGCCCGTTATCGGCCTCATTCTTGATGGCCGCCCGGGTTTCCTTCTCACCCATCTCCGCATTCATGCCGCCGCCCTGGATCACAAATCCGGGAATAACCCGGTGGAAGATGGTGCCGTCATAAAATCCGCTCTCCACATATTCCAGGAAATTTTTAACCGTCAGCGGGGCGTCCTGCTCGAACATCTCCAGCTTGATATCGCCATAATTCGTTGAAAATAAAACCATGTTTTCTCCTTATACAGTTTAATGCGGCCAGTTAAGGCCTCTTCTTTCAGTTACCCAACATCACCCGCGCGGTCAAGGTGCTCTCAGGGATTCAAGAGTTCGAACCCCGAATCGGCCTCCAGCAGCCGCCGGGAATTGCATTCTGCCAGTTCCCAGACTATCACCTCCAGCACATGCCAGACCTTGACCCCGGTCCTGACACAGCCGGTCACGGCCCGGTCGGCGCGTCCGCCCGTAATATGCATATGCAGCACGGGATTGCCCTGACTGTCCGGAAAGATGGTCCCGGTTCCGGCAATCTCATGGACATCATCCAGGACATGGGTCATGGGTTCCAACGGCACGGCGCGGCCTTCACGCGGCGCCACCACCAGCCGGCTGTCCTTGTCGGCGCCGCCCAGCACAATCATGCCCGCGGCCGTGATACCCTGCTCGCGCGCAAAGGCTTCAATGGTTTCATGGATAATCTCACCGTCTTCCAGCCGCAGCACAAAGACCCGGCCGGCCTGCGCCTGCGAAAACTTCATGAAAGTCCCTCCTGGCCGCGGTCCTGTTCCTTCACAAAGGCCAGCAGCGCCCCGCCGGTGATGAAGAGCAGGGACACCGAGACAATGCTCACCCGCGAGGCCAGATCGCCCTGCAGTCCAGCACCGCGCGCCAGCAGACCGGCCACGCCCATCAGGACCGGCCCGATCACCGCCGCAAATTTTCCGACCATGTTATAAAAACCGAAATATTCCGCCGATTTTTCAACCGGAATGATGCGCGCAAAATAGGACCGGCTCAGGGCCTGCACCCCGCCCTGCACCAGGCCGATGATGATGGCCATGGCAAAAAAATCATTCTTGGTCTGCAGAAAGGCACCCCAGACCGAGACAAACAGATAGACCCCGATCCCGATAAAGATTGCCCGTTTAGCCCCGATGCGCCCGCCCAGATAGCCGAAGCAGATAGCCGAGGGGAAACCCACAAACTGGGTCACCAGCAGCGCCACGATCAGGTCGTTGGACTTGAAGCCCAATGAAAGACCGTAGTCCATGGCCATGCGGATGATGGTATGCACGCCGTCGATGTACAGCCAGTAGGCCACCAGAAACAGAAAGATCGTCTTCAGGTGGCTGATCTCTTTGAAGGTGTCGCGCAGCTGGGCAAATCCGGCCCGCACCATGTTGACATCTTTTTCAGCCGCAGGATTCGGCGGTTCATGCACGAACAGAATCAGGGGGATCGTAAAGACCGCCCACCAGCCGCCCACCGAGAGAAAGGCGAACCGCACGGCCTGCTGCGAGGAGGCAAAGCCGAAAACCTCGGGCTTGAGCGTCATCCAGACATTGACGGCAAAAAGCACCCCGCCGCCCAGGTAACCCATGGCAAAGCCCACGGCCGAGACCAGGTCGATCTTTTTTTCCGGGGCCACTCCGGTTATCAATGAGTCATAGAAGACATTGCCGCCGGAAAAACCGATGGTGGCCAGCACATACAGCACGGCCGCCAGCTGCCAGTTGCCCTGCTGCACCAGGAAAAGCGCCGTGGTCATCACCATCCCCAGAAAGGCGAAGAACAGCAGGAATTTTTTCTTGGCGGTGCCCTTGTCGGCGATGGCTCCCAGAACCGGGGCGGCCAGGGCCACGGCCACGCCCGCAATGGAGTTTGCCAGACCCAGCCGGGCCGTACTCACCGTGGCATCGGCCCCGGCGCTCCAGAACTGCTTGAAAAACACCGGGAAAAATCCCGCCATAATGGTGGTGGCAAAGGCCGAATTGGCCCAGTCATACATCACCCAGCTGCCGATTGCCTTTTTCGTGTCCCGCATCTGTACTCCTCAATATAAGATTCCAATATTATTAAACTAAAGGAGTCAATCCACAAAGAATAAAATTCAGATGATCTTATGACCGTAGATCTGCTGCAGCCGCCGCCGCTCAGCAAGTTTTGAATTGTCGGGTCCGCCTGTGAGCCGATCCAGAATCAGCCTCTCGGACAATTGAAAGGCACGGTGCCCGGCCGCGATACAGTCCCGCGTACGGCTGAATTCAAAAAAGCTGAAGTCGCGGACCCCCTCAGGCACGATCACCACATCGGCCAGCGATTTTTCAAAGCGCGTCCAGCGCAGGCCGCGTACGGCAGTCGCCCGTTCGATCAGACGCGAGGCCCCGCCGGGTCGCGGCGGCCGATAGGCCGGTTCCACATCCACGGCAATGATCTTTTTCGCTCCCAGCAGATGGGCGGCCATGACCGGCACCGGACTGACCGCGCCGCCGTCGATCAGGCAAAAACCATCCAGTCCAACCGGCCGGCAGACCCCGGGATAGGCACTGGAGGCGAACAGGGCCGAGGGCATGTCGCCGCTGGTGATAATTGCCGCATCACCACTGTTGACATCCGCCGCCACGGCCGCAAAGGCAATGCGGCAGTCCTGCACCAGAAACTGCCGTGAATTCAAGACCCCTCTGCCCACCACGTCACGGTAGGCCAGCTTGGCGATCCCGGGCGAAAGCACCCCGCGGTTACAGTACAGAAAGGCCGAACCCGCAAGATAGGGCACAAAGCCCTTAGCCCTTGAAAACCGACTGACGGAATCGCCCTGCAACAATCGCTCAAGCCCGCGGGCCACCGGGTTATGCGAAAATTTCAGCGCAAAATCTTCCAGGAAGCGGGCATCGTTCTTGTAGGCGTAGACCCCGCCCAGAACCGAACCGATGCTGGCTCCCACGATCAGATCCGGACGGATTCCCCGGTCTTCAAGCTCCAGCAGGACTCCCACCTGGGCCATACAGCGAACCCCGCCGCCGCCCAGTACCAGTGCCACATCATATCCTTGCATGGGCCTTTATTTACTCCAAACACTTAAGCAGTCAAGGTTATCTAAGGTTAGAATCAGCCCAGCAGGTAAAGACACAGCCAGCCGGCTGCCAGCAGCCAGAGCGCTATGACAATCGCGCCGGCAATCCGGTTAGCCGGCGGTCGGGGTGCGTTGCGGGCCATTGTCCGGCAGTCATCCAGCACCTCGCGCGGCACAAGACGCACTGCCAGCCAGATTCCGGCCGGGATGATGATCAGATCATCCAGATATCCCAGCAGCGGGATGAAATCCGGAATCAGGTCCACCGGACTCAGGGCATACCCCACAACCATGGCAATCAGCACAACCGCATACCAGGGCGTGCGCCGGTCACGTCCGGCCAGGTAAAGGGCATGAATCTCAAGCTTCAATGCCGCAATCCGCTTTTTTATCCGCAAATCTCTCATCAATCCCCGCTGGTGAACTATTTAACTTTTTGTTCAATTGTTAATTTTTTACTTGCCCCGATGTTATCACCTCATTACAATAGGCTCGCTTTAGCGGCAACAATTCATATATCGAGGAGGAAACATGACGCTTCACAATCCGCAGGCAACCGAACAGGCCTTAAATCTCGTCCGCAGCGGCGACCCCTTTCAGTGGTACGTGATAACCTTCGTCCTGATTGTATTATACATCTATCAGCACGAATTTCATCACGGCAACATCCGTAACATCTATGCCGGGCTGGCCCTTTACATGGTGCACTGGCTGGTGGAGATCATCAATGCATTGATCCAGTATTCCACCGGACATGCCCTCTGGACGGTACCCACCGGAACGGCCTTTTCGATCCTGATCGGCGTCTGCATCGAGATCAACCTGATGTTCGCCATCGCCGGCATCGTGGCGGCCCAGATGCTGCCCAAGGACCGCAACAAAAAGATCCTCGGCCTCAATGCCCGCTGGCTTGTGATCCTGTTCAATGCCGCGGCCGCATCCATCCTGGAGATCTTTTTTGTCCAGACGCCCACCTTTGTCTGGGTCTACTATCCCTGGTGGGGTCCGCTGCAGGTCTTCATCACGGTCTATGTGCCGTTCTACTGGGCCGCGGTCTACTGCCACGACGCCCCGGAGGACAAGGCCCGCAAATTTATCGGCATCCTCCTGGCCATCAATGTCGCCGCCATGATCCTCTTCAGCGGCATCCTGGGCTGGATCTGATCTGCATACAAAAAGAGGCGGGGAAAACCCCCGCCTCTTTCAAACTTGTTAAAATCAAAGTTTAATGACTGCCGCAGCCGTCGTGGCCGGCACAGCCGACCCCGGAATCATCAACACTGCCGGCAAGCCAGGCCGCCACGACCTCATCAACATCGCCATTGCAGCCCCGGATCACTTCGATCCCGTTCTGCTGCAGCATGCTGACGGCGCCGCCCCCCATATTGCCGGCCAGCATCACGCTTACCCCCAGGGCGGCCAGTTCCGGAATGATATTGGTCTTGCAGCCGCAGCCGGCCGGGGGTACCAGCTCCTCACGAGCAACGATTTTCTTATCTTCATCCAGGCTAAAGATTATAAATTTTTCACAATGGCCGAAATGCGGATCAATCTGATTGCCGCTGGCGGGTAAAGCTATCTTCATCATGGCTCCTTTGATCTCTGTTTTCCAGGCACTCTAGAACGAAAGCCGGCCAGCGGGCAAGCCCTATTTCATACCGACAAGCTATTCTTCATCCGGGCGTTCACAGACCCCGCCCTTAGGTGAACAGGCCCGGCGCTGCCGGCAAAGACTGCAACGCGCCTCACTGCACCACTGACAGGCGAAGCAGTCCTTGCAGGGATATTTCTTGGCCGCATCAGGGACTTCCTCGGGTACAAAAATCTTACCTTTGACTCCGGGCATCTTTACAAACGGCATACCTATCTGATAGGCCGCCACACATCTTTTTTCAAGTGGCAACAGCCCTTGCAGGGCCGCTAATAAGACTTATTTATCTTTATAAAACAAACAGCCTGTGATATGGTCCGACCACCGAACCAATACAGCGATATTCCGGGAGGAAACCAAATGAGTTGGAGTGCAAAAAACAGGAAAAATTACATCGACAAGGCCCGCAACAGCAACTTTGACATCATCATCATCGGCGGCGGCGTGACCGGGGCCGGCGTGGCCCGCGAAGCGGCCCTGCGCGGCATCAGTTTCTGCATGCTCGATAAAAACGACTTCGCCTTCGGCACCTCTTCCCGCTCATCCAAACTGGCCCACGGCGGACTGCGCTACCTGTCCAACGGCGAATTCGGCCTGGTGCGCGAATCCGAAACCGAGCGCAACTGGCTGCGCAACCACCTGCCCCACAATGTCAGGCCCCTGGGATTCATGTACTGCACCTATGAAAACGGCAAGGACAAGCCCCTCCAGATCCGCATAGCCCTCAAACTCTATGACTGGCTTTCCAATATCGGCTCGGAATTCAAGAACTACCGCAAGGCCAAATTTTTCAAACCCGATTTTGTGGCCGAATTTGAGCCCGCAATCGGTCTGCAGGAAAAAGAGCTCGGTAAACTTAACTGGGCCGGCATCTACTATGACACCAATATCGATGATGCCCGCCTGACCCTGGAGACCATCAAGGAAAGCGTCAGCCTGGCCGGCGAAAAATCGGTAGCCCTCAACTATACAAAAGTCACCGGTTACATCCGCGAAAACGGCCGGGTCTGCGGCGTGCAGGTCACCGACGAGCTGACCGGGGAAAACTTCGAGGTCCGCGGCAAAGTGGCGGCGGCCTGCGGCGGCATCTGGTCCGATGAAATCATGCAAGGCACCGATTTCAAGACCAAGAAAATCTATCCCACCAAGGGCGTGCACATCGTGGTGCCCAACGAACGTCTCGGCAACCGCAATGCCTTCGGCATCCGTTCCTTTGATGACGGTCGTTTCTTCTTCGTGCTGCGCCGCGGGCATGTCTCGGTCATCGGCACCACCGACACCGACTATTACAAGGAATCACCAAATCTGGACGAACCCTGGTGCAAGAAAGAAGACGCCGACTACCTGCTGCGCACGGTCAACCGGCTCTTCCCGCATGCCCATTTGAGCGAAAAAGACATCATCGGCACCTATGCCGGCATCCGCCCGCTCATCAAGCAGGAGGGCGCGGCCAACGAATCCGCGGTCAGTCGCGAACATGAAATCTTTGAAAGCGGTGACGGCGTGGTGGCCATTGCCGGCGGCAAGCTGACCACCTACCGCCAGATGGCCGAGGAGTTCCTCTTCCACCTGGTGGACCAAGGCTATCTGCCGGCCTTTTCCAAGGCTGAGCATAAGAAGCCCGGCTTTTCCAAACAGCCCTTCAACGTGGGGCTCACCCGGGAGGCCTTTGACCGCAGCGTCACCGAAAACGACTACGCCGCCATCTCGTGGGCCGACCAGCTCGACTATTTCTATCAGCAGTATGGCCGCCAGGCCTTGACCATCCTGGAAAACATCAAGGCCGAACCTCAAAAGGGCCGGGCCATCCTCGAGGGCTATCCGCACTGCGCGGCCGAGATCGAATTCATCCTTGAGAATGAAAACGCCCCGCGCCTGATTGACATCCTCTGCCGCCGCACCGAGGCCCAGTGGATGATCTGGCACCACAAACAGGCCGAACTGGCCGGCGGCATCGCCGCTGTCATGGCTGATTTCTACGGCTGGGATAATGCCAGAAAACAGGCTGAAATCGATAATTATATGGATTATGTAAAAAAGACCATCTGGTTCTGAGGGCTTCATTCAGGACCTTTTTAAACAAGTTTCAAGGGGGAGAACATGAACACTTACAAGCGCACGGTGCTTGATGCACCGGCAAGCCTGGTTAGCAACGGTAAATGTAATTTCGGCACCTTCAATGCGGCGGTCAAGAACATCAACCCGCTGGAGGCCGCGCATCCCTTAAACATCCCGGCCCCCAGGGCCCTCAAATTTATGCGCCTCAAGGAATGGCAGGCCTTCCAGCTCTCCAATCCCGAATGGTTCATCTGCCTGGCGGTCTACAACTCCAAGGCCGTGGGCCTGGCCATTGTCATGGCCTACAACAAGAATGAAGACCGCATGTACCGCTACGAGCACAAGGTGCCGTTCTTCAATCTGCATGTACCGTCCGGACTTACCGACAGCCGCTGCTGGTACCACAGCCGCAATTTCACCATCGACATCCGCAACAACCTCAAGGAGGGGCGCTTCGATGTCGACTTCCAGGCCAGAAACTTTGCCGGCCTGCCCGACTGCAACGCCTATGTGACCGGCTTTCACGAGACCGAACCCATCGTCATCTGCCAGCCCTTCGGCGACAACCGCCCGCTGTATTCCCACAAGGCCCTGATGCCGGCCGAAGGCTACCTCGAAAACGGCGGCCAGCGTTCCTTCTTCCGCAAAAAAAACTCCTGCATGATCCTTGACGACCACAAGGGCTACTACCCCTATGTCATGAAATATGACTGGGTCACTGCCTGCGGCTTTGACGCCCAGGGCCGCCTCATGGGCTTCAACTGCACCGACAACCAGGTGCAGGACCATGATCGCTACAATGAAAACTGCCTCTGGCTGGACGGCAAGATGTATCCGCTGCCGCCCATCAAAATCAAACGCCCCACCGGCGTTGAAAACACCTGGGAGATCAGCGACGACTACGGCCAGGTCCGGCTCTATTTCATCCCCAAACAGGATGTGCCGGTCTACATCAACCTGGGCATCGCCGAGACCCGCTACCACGGACCCGCCGGAATGCTCGAAGGCTATATCATGAGCCCCGAGGGCGAAAAGATCTGTTTCGACGGCTTCTTCGGCATGGGAGAAAAGAAATATATCAAGATGTAGGCCGCATGTCCGAGAAAACACAGGATGTGATCATCTGCGGGGCTGGTCCGACAGGGCTGGCTTCCGCTGCATTTTGCGCCCGCAAGGGCCTCGATGTCCTGGTGCTCGAAAAAGGTGCCCAGCCCGGCCCTCTGCCGCGCGGCGAAACCGCCAGGCCCCATGAAATCTTTGCCGACCTGCTGGGGCCCGGCTTCATGCAATCCATTAGCCGGCATTCCACATCCGCCAGACGCTTCAACAGCCCCGCCTGCAAAAAATCATTCGAACTGCAGCGCGCCCACGCCTCACTGATCTTTGAATGGCGGGACTTCATTGACGGCCTGACCAGCCGGGCCGCAGATGCCGGAGCCCGTTTCATCTTCGACTGCGAGGTGGCAGCCCCGGCCGTGCATGATGGCAGCTGCCGGGGTGTTATCACGGCTTCCGGCCGGAAGTTCGCAGCCCGCAACGTACTAGACTGCCTGGGACACACCTCCCCGCTGGGAAGATCCGGGGGAATCGACTATGGCCGCATCAACTGCCCCACGGTAAAGTGCCTGGGTGGCGGGCTGGATCAAAATTATGGCGGGCTGGAATTTTTCATGGTGCCCACCGGCACCCTTCATTATGCCCCTGATTTTCCGCCGTTCATCGCCTTCATCTTTCCGCGCGGCCGCGGCGACTTCGAGGCCGGCATGATCC
>CAYWBU010000050.1:14530-15041 GCA_964456565.1 uncultured Bacteriovoracaceae bacterium
CGGAGCTCGAGACCGAGGTTCGCATCGTCGCGGCCGGCATGATCCTGCTGCCCGGCCCCATGCGGCGCCTCGGAATCCCGCTGCCCGAGGCGCAGTGCATTCTGGATACCTGGATGCAGTTCAAAAACTCCTATGCCCGCTTTGCTAAAAGACTTGCCGGCGCCACGATCAGGGAGGAAGGGCTGACCGTTCTGCCCATGGGCGGTCTGCAGGAACAGTCCATGCTGATTCCGGGCCTGATCCATAGCGGAGATGCCATCGGGCTGGTGGAAGCCAGCGGCGGCTGCGGCCTGGCGGCCGGCCTGCAGAATGCCCGGTTTGCCGCGGACTTCATCTGCACCTACGCCGATGCCGGCTGGAACACCGGTCTGCAGCAGCTCTATAACCGTGATTTCACCCGCAGCACGATCTTCCGCCAGATCAAGAAGACCTACAATCTAGTCCTGCCGGCCATGGACCTGCTCTTTGCCGGCCTGCGCACGCCCACCACCATCAACCGTTCCTGGAAGAT